>JABDAE010000198.1 GCA_013289325.1 Chlamydiota bacterium | reverse complement strand
ATCGATGCGGCCCTTTTTTATGCGCTAGAAGAATATATGGAGAAAAATCTGCATAAGCCAAATACCCTTTCGCGCCTTCGCAAATTTTTTGAGCATATGGTGATCCACCCATCCGCTTATCTGCAGTTTGGGGGGATTTGCAAAAGAAGCGATCCTGTCCTTGAAATCAAGGCCTATAGAAAATCGCGTCAACAAGAGTTTGCCAAGATTTACCCAAAAGCCTTGCCGAAAAAGCTGATTGCCAAACTCAATGCAATTGAAGCTGCTGCAATAAGATCTGCTCACTTTCCAGAAGAGGTCTCCTCGAAAAAGAGCTTTGGTGTGGGGCAATGCCAGCAGCAAGAGCAACAGGTGGAGCAGGCAACAGAACAAGAGCAGGTCAGAAGCCGAATCTTGCCATCTCCTGGCAAGGGACGGCGCTATAAAGAAAAACTAGACTTTAAGTGCATTGCGCTATCTGATCATTATAGCAGCAAACTCAGGCGCCGCCACTTAATAAGTAAGTCTTTTGAGGCTAAATTATTTAAAGGGCTTAATGCGAGTCAAAACTGGTTACACACATATAAGACAGCGTACCCATTAAATCATCCCGATCAAAAAAGGGCTAACTTTCTCTTACTTGAAAGAAAAGAGGGGAAAATGGTACCCACAATCCTTGCAGGATACGACTACCACAACTATAGCACCGGCAAAAAAGCCCTTGCAGAGGGGTGTTGTATCTGTCTTTGGAGACCCTCTAAAGAGGGTCACGTGCAAGTTCTTAAAGGCGCCTTTACTTTCAATGCAGCCGAAATGCGCGAGCTTAATAAAGTCCGGATGCAAATTGCCTTTTTAAATGGCAACGCCTCCTACATCGCCGATCACCGTCAAGACCTTCTCACACCAATCGAAGATTTGCATATTCGCTTCTTGCGCAAAAGAGTGGAGTACTGGGGAGAGCAGGAAAGAGTAAAAAACTGGAAATTGAAGTACACCACACAAGGCCCAGCATCGTTTGAAAAAACGGAAGTGCTCAACTTACTAGATATTTTAGAAGAAGCTTAAGGAGGAAATAAAAAATGGTCAATGCAATCAAACCAGATATTCAATTGATGTCCATGCCATTACAGGGTGTGACGATCAGAAAAGCCCCATTATTTCACCCGATTGTCAAATTGGTGATAAAGATTCTCGATTTTCTACGCCATCAATTTGCAGATTATCAGTACCGTAAGATGTATAGGCAAGCCAATGTTTCAGGTCTTGCAGATAAGATCAGGACAACCTCTTATTATCAACTTAAAACTGATGGCAAACAAGCTGGCTGGAGCGAACATGACTACAATACAGTGTTGAAATTGCATGCCTTTTATCTCTTCAGCCGCATCAAAAATGGGCTTCTCACAGTTGAAGAGGGGGAAGACATTAGATGCGTTGCAAGAGTAAATGATGAGGAGGCAGCAAAACGCCTTTTAGCTTATGCAGAGTCAAACCAAGAGTTTAACGCAAGATTAAGGGAATATACTGAAAGACCGTATCAAAAGGTGGAAGTCCTTATAGCTGATCCTTACTACAACCCTCAAAAGCAAGTAATAGAGGCTTTAAAAGATTATTCATTCAAAAGTCAAAAAACCGATCAATATGTCGCGGTCGCTAATAAATTGGAAGCTGTTTGGCAAGCATCAAATGCGGGAGAGAGTTTTGCAACTGGGGAAAGGTTAACCGCTAAAGACCTTCGCATGGTGGACTCCCTTGTTCATCTCCATGAAAAGCTATCTGTATTACACATAAAAGAGGAGGACTCGATCACTCCACTTGCCCTTGCTGCGGCTAAGACTAGAAAAATCAATGAAGCGCTTTTACAAAAGATTGAAAAGGAGCGCGCAACCCCTGCTGGGTCGCTTATCGTCTACGACTTGAAAACGTCAAAGGAATATTTGGGAAGAGATCAGTCAATGCTCGGCAAATGGGTACTTAAACACATTTTAAAAACGAACTGGACCCATGTGGCTATCTCTTGTGAAGATCCGCAGGGCAACGCTTTAGAGTCCCATATGTGGGGATCTAAGTCTTTGCACAAACTCAGCCGAAGAACTCTTGGCAATTATCTATTTAGATCTTTATCGCTCGATATTTCCAAAATTTGCAGCGAAGAGGCAAAAGCGAAATTAATCGAAAAGCATGGCCATAATTGGGAAGCTGTATTGAATCGAGAATATCAAAATAGAATTAATGCATTCCATGGCAATTATCACGCGCATTTTAAAGGCCTGCACAACCCCATCTGGCGGCGCATTCTATCGGCAATTGGCCTTAGATGGTCACCTATTCAATCCTCTTGGGAAAAGCAAGCCGAATTTAGCAAAACGCGCGGCGTCATATGTTCTGAGTTTGCATTAAAGTCGTTTTTACAGGTCATTAAAGCCTATAGTGAGACCCTTAAAGAGGAATTAGGATGTGAGGAGAGCGTGTTTAATCTGCCTATTCGCAAAACGAGAAGACTTGGCCGCGTGCTTCCAGGAGATATTCAAA
>JABDAE010000197.1 GCA_013289325.1 Chlamydiota bacterium | reverse complement strand
TTTTCTACGTAGAGCATTGGCGTTTCTATCTAAAAAGGGCTTCAAATACTCAGCTTCAAGCTGCTCCTCTCCTTTTGTTTGAGCGATCCATGTCTTTTGTGTAACGAGATTGTTTGTGATCGCTTCTCCGTTGATTTTAGAAATATGTTGCGTGTACTTCTTAATGAGAAAAAATGAAAAATTGATAAACACCCTTTCATCTTTAGGCAATCTTATCAAGAGAGACTCTAAAATAGCGAGTAGGCCTTCTTGAGTCGATGGGCGTAGGCAATGAAAAAATTCTTTTGCAAGATCAGAGCAAGCCCAAGATATTTCGATGATATTTTCTTGGGATAAATAGACTTGGCGTTTTGATGAATTAGACTTATCCAATATCCAAATAGCCGAAGCAATAATTTTTTCAAATAATTTCATCAGATTGGGCAAATCCTTAATTGAGTCTTTCTTAAAAGGAAACACAAAGCATGTAAAGCGGATCCATAGCACCTTCCACTCGATTGCCTCTTCTTTAGGTTCTATCTCTAACATCAATTTGACAAGGAAATCTTTATTATAAAGAGAAGCTCTATGTACTATTTCAAATAAATCATTATTAGTAAGATAAATGCTTTGCAGCGCTTGAAAAAAACAATTGAAATTTTTGAAAATTTGCAAAGATTTTGGGAAGCGTTGATGGAGAGTTTGGATGATCGAAAGTATTTGAACTACCGTTAACGCATTCGGAGTGACGTCTATTAGCGCAACGAAGCAATTCATCATTGCAATGACAGACTGCTGCTGAAAATGTGCGTCTTGGATGATTAAGCCATAAAGCCTCTCTATTAGCTCTTTTGAAGCTGGCTGTCTAGGCACACAAGCGTCTCGTCTTGTGCATATCTCAATAATTCCACATGCTTCTGCAATAAGGGTTTGATCTTCGGTAGTCATTATCCTAGAAACGGCAGTTGGAGACGGCAACTTAACGCAATCTCTTGAACCAGAATCATTTGCAGTGGGGCGGTCCAACACCCTTTGGGAATGTCCCGCCCCACTGCAAAGTGATTCTAATTCAAGATCTTGCATTAATTCGCCATCTCGAACTGCCGTTTCTAGGATTATCATCTTTGCAAGTTTTTCAACTGTCCCCATATACAACAAATTAACAGGGATATAAGCAAATTCTGTATCATTTAATTTCTTTATGGCGCTATGAAGCTCTTGCATCCGTTTTCCTTTTTTTTCTTGCGCAAGGAATGCAATTTCATCAAAAGCATTCATGAATGAAGTAGCGATATCATGTCCGCGGAGATGAAGTCTTGCCTCTGGTAAATGCATTTTGTGAGATACAATATCTTCGATTGTGAATTGAACTTCTAAAAGATTAGGCTGAAAATTGGCATCTTTATTGGTAAACCAATGTTTTTTCAATGCACGTTCTGGACGATTAAAACTGTCAATCATTGTTGAGATGAATGGATATGTTTTTTTGACGTAGCTTCTCACAACTAACAGCTGCTTTGCTGCCCCTTGTATTTCAGCAGTAGATTCTTTCTCATTGGCGAGTAAATCAATTAAAAATGTGATACATCCATAATAAACAAGTGAACTTGTGGGATTGTAATGAATGATCAAAAAGGGAATCTTTAAATATTCATTTAAATGCTCCCGTGGAATTTTATACAAAGCGCCTTCAAACACATTGTAAGAAGTCTTAAGAAAATGCAAAAAATAATCTGTAAATCCAGGCGAAGTATCAAAGTTAATTGCTTTTCTGCCATGCAATCGAAGTTCAGCGATGATTGTTTCTATACGTGTCTTATCGGGAGTAATCGCTGGATATGTAGGTAGTAAATTTAACCATGTAGCTGTCAACTCATAAATGCCTTCCAAAGTCTTCATATAACCACAAATTTCGCTTTTACGATCTACAAATAGCAGATGCCTTGACATAGCCTGTACGCTATCTATGATGGCCCCCTGTCTCTCCTCAGTACCAAACAAATAGTCAGACATAAATACTTGTCTAAAATTGTCTGTGCGATTTTTTTGTATTCTTGCCTTGTCTTCTTGGCTTCTCTTTTCATCGTTGAATTTCTCTATATCTGCTAGCTGATATTTTGCCCTATATGTTGACATGGCACGGCCTAAAATGCGATACACACATGCCTGTAAATGGATATTTAAAGACCTTTTTTGTGCTTCTATTAACTGTATTAGGCGTAAAACGATATTATTTGTTTTTAACGCATCACCAATAATTTCTTTACTAATTTCTAAAACGCTTATGAATGTTTGAGTCGCCTTTTCTAACTCAATCAGGTCCTCTTTATGAAATTCAATGAACTGAAATAAGGCATCATACATCATTTTCTCATCGACAAAATTGCGACTTCCCTCAAATTTGTAATAGGTCGATAGAAGAGATACAAGCCTCATCGATTCTTCCCATTCAGTAAAACTGTTAAGAATAGCCCAGCAATTTCCAGAAAATTGTGGTTTAACTATTAGAACTCTTTCTTCTATTATACAAGTCTCATCTGTTCGTACGAC
>JABDAE010000196.1 GCA_013289325.1 Chlamydiota bacterium | reverse complement strand
GCCATGTCGGTTGTTTTTGATTTGGAAATGCTTAAATCGATAGGTAAAGGTCTCTAGCACCTCTTTAAAGGTGTTCATCTCAAGATGTGAGGAGAGTGTATTTAAGAAATAATAGCTAATCTCTTCCCCAAGCTGAGCAAATTTCATCGTGGTTGGGCAGCTGACGCCATTATAAGAGACAATTGCAGGGATGCCATGGCCCCTGCCATAGTGCCTTTGACGCTCGCGCAAGATGGTAAAGTGTAAGATATCTTCAATCCAATGCTTATGGTTGGCAATGGCGTCTTTTTCTTCATGGGTGTGGATCCACTTAAAAATGGCATCATCTCTTGGGCTTTCTCCTCGTCCGACAATATATAAGCAAAAGCTATCTCTTAATTCAGCCGGCACCATGAACTTATCGGCAAGAAGGGGGGCAATTGTCTCGTATTGAAACGCTTTAAACACTTCCACATTAATTTCTTGAGGCGCGTTGCGGCAAATGGCATCCCAAAGGTGGGGATCTCTTTGGTGTAAGATCATGAACTCTTCAAAGTGCCTAAGGTGCTGCAAGGTGAGCTTTTTCGCTTCTCCTGCCGCTAAGCTTGTGTCTTTTAATGGATCAAGGATTTGGTCGAGTTCATCGATGATGATGTCGCCGCATGTCTTTAATTCTTTTCTAATTTCAAAAAGCACTTTTAAGCACTCTGGATCGCTGACTGACCTATAACATATTTTTAAATAGTGCGCCGTATCGGGATGCAACAGGATCGCGTGGCCAAGTTCTTTGGCTTGCAATAGCTTATCTCTTAACCATTCAAGAGAGTTAAGCTCATGAAGCGTTGCAAAATTCATATGGATCGGAATCACCTCTTGCTGAAAGCGCACCTTTTGCCAACGGGTGAGCATAGTGGCCAAGGTGGTAAATTGCGCAGCAGGTGGCATATACATACTGATGCGGCCAGGTTTTGCCCCTAAGATGAGCATGAGAGATGTGATGACGCTAGTCTTGCCCTCTCCCATGGCCATTTGCATGGCGATATTGGGTTGGGTGAAAAAGGTTGTCAGTTTTTCTACCTGTTGGGGCCACACCTTCAATTTCGTGGTCTTTTCAAAGACGAGAAGAGCTCTTGCGATCTCATTTTTCGCTTGAGGGACGTAAGCTGTATACGTGTAATCTGGATCGATATAGTAGGTGTGCATCAGGGCATCGATCTGATCGCACTCATCATCTGATAATGTGGGATTAATTTCTCTTAAACGGCGCATCCCATTTTGAAGAAAGAGCCCTTCAAGGTGACTCCATTCTACTTTTTGCTCTAGTTTTTCAAGCAAATGGATGTAAGACTCTCTATTGCGTCGGTTGGCAAGGTCTAAGATATGCCTTTCATCTTGCCTTATAGGCAATGTGGGAGCAAATTTTACGCTAATTTGAGAAGCAGCGTGTCTTCGATATAGCTCAAATGGCTCGCGCACGGATTTATTTAAGCTTTTAGTTTTATGCGGCATCCCGCGATAAACCGATAGCCCTTTCAAGATCAGGCGATAAACAGATCGAATGATTTGCCCAAGCTTTTGTAAAATGTTTTTCGTGTGCTTAACTTGCTCAACCCGTGCTAAAAAGGCCCCAACCGTTTCGTTTGGACGTGCAATGAGGTTATGCTTTAAGGCGTAGTCAATAAGTGCTGCTCTATATTCGCCGCCTTCTTTTGTCGCGGCAATCTCAAGGCGCTTTCTCGCCTTTTCTTCGTGGCTTAAGCGCTGCTGTGGAATCCATATAGGCGCATGCAACTGTACCACACGCTCTTTCCAGACATAGCGAAGTCCCACTTTTCTGCCTAAGGCATAGGCGATACGCAGCGCAATCAGCCTAAAGACCACCTTCTTTTTTGCTTTATTTGGAATTAAGCATCTCGCCTCTCGAATTTCTTCATCGCGAAAGGCAAACTCGTCTTGGGTATCATAGGTGTTGCTGATTTTCACATTTCGCTTAATGGCGACGTGTTGATAGGCAAGCTGAAGGCGTTTAATGTAGGCCTTAATTTTTTTTTGCAAAAATGGGATCGGAATCGCCTCTTCAACATGTGTCCGTGTCATCTCTTTAATTGTTTGAGGATATAGCCCGCTTAAGTGATTTCGTTGAATGCTTGTGAGTCCAAACTCTTGCGGAATATTTTGATGCACGTCGCGATACAGGTTATAGGCTTGCAGGCAAAGTCCGCTTAAAGGAAGAATAGTGTCTTGCGCCATCTCTAAACTCGGCGTTTCAAACCACGTATGGAACTTTTCAAGCAGCTGCATGGCAATGCCCAAACGATCAAACTGCATGGGGTCGTTAGGAGCTAGGCTCGCCATGATGGCTTGAATAAGTTGTTTGCTCACATCTGATAGGCGGTGGGGGATCAAAGGAAGCGCTTTGGTCAGCTTCCAGATCTCTTCCAGGTTATTGACTTCTGCGTATTTAAACAAAAGGCAAAGGTATTCCTCAATCTCTTTTGGGGCATAATTTCCATTTTCAATGGCAATGGAAAAGCTAATCGATGCACCTTGCCCCGGCAAGTGA
>JABDAE010000195.1 GCA_013289325.1 Chlamydiota bacterium | reverse complement strand
AATATGCTAACCATTTGTTAGGCGATATCAAGGCTAAACAAAAGTATCCTGCTCAGGCAGGAGACGCTTATGCACGTAGCCCTTTTGAATCGCATAAAATACAACGCCTAATTACATGGATAAAATTATGCCACAATATAAAGAGAGATAGCTACACGATAGGGTCATATGACACGGTTGACCCTACAAGGACTATCCGTTCTGGGAGGAATCTCTATTCTAATTGGCTACAACATTATTCGGTAGAGTATGCAGTGGCCTCTGGAAAAAATATAGAAGCAGATGATATCAAATTGATCTTTAGTGAGATAGAGAAATGCAAAAATTCGTTAACTGATTCTGAGATTCAAGCTCTTCGCTCTCTTTGGGAAAAGACAATCACAAAGTCTGCTAACCTGGGATCGTTTGGTGCGATGATCTACCTAATCGATAGCAAGAATGCTTATCATTATGCCGATGTTTTGATGAAGGAAGGCCAAGCTTATAAAGTGCCATTGCCTATCAGGATTAAAATAGCCGAATATTATGAGAAACAAGAGCCAAAAGACCTTAAAAAATGGGTCTTTTGGAGTACATTGGTAGCAGATGAATACTTTGTAAAGAAAGACTTTGCAAATGCTAAGAAGTGGTACGAAGCAGGAGTTGAAAGTGGTAGTCTTAAGGCGATGGAAAGAATGAGGCAGATACCCTCTTTAGATGAAGCAGATAAAGCGGCCCTTCTCATGGTGGCAGCGACTCGTTATGGCGATTTAGATTCGCTCAAAATCGCAATCGACACTGATTTAGAAAAGATTGGAAAAAAAATTCCCGCAAGGGATCGTCAAGCGTGGCACGAATTTGTATTCGATCTTTATCGAATGGGGGTAGTTAAGGCAAGTGAGGCCATAGATCCGAAGCGATCTGCCTATATCCATGCTAAATTAGGCGATTACTATTGGGCAGCTGGCTGCCCCGATGAGGCCTATCACCATTACAACATCGCATCTGTTGGGAAAGACTTTAATGGAATGCTCGGTCTTGCTGATTGTCAATATTATGGAAAAGGAATAGATGAAAACCCAGATGCGGCAAGAAAAGCGTTTGATACGGTCGCAAAAACTGCTGAAAAAACTGCACTAGAAAATTCCGAGCAGCAGTTAAGGGCTCTCATGCGCCTTGGAGATTGCTACCGAGACGGTAAAGGCGTTTTGCCTAATGAGAAGTTTGCCTTTAGAAACTACAAACGCGCAGCTGACGGGGGGTATCCAGAAGCAAAGGCAAGGCTTGCCGATTGCTATTTCAATGGACAAGTCGAAGAAGATGAGCCCACTACACAAGAGGTTAAAGACAATATTGCCATTGCGCTATACTACGAAGCGGAAAATGCTCACGGTGCATTTGGGCTTGGCAATTGCTACACCTTAGGAAGAGGCTGCGATAAAAATGAAGCCTTTGGTGCAATGCACTATAAAACAGCTGCAGAAAAAGGGCTTGCTGAGGCGCAAACGGCCTACGGAAAAAGCCTCTTAAATGGCACTTTAGAAGTGTTAACTGCAGTAGGTGTTAGCGAATCAAAAGCGGCTGTTGATGGGGTCCAATGGCTAAAGAAAGCAGCTCTTCAAGGGGAGGCAGAAGCTGCATTTCTCTATGGGGATTGCTTATGGAAGGGTCGCGGCCTTAAGACCTATGATGAAAAAGAAGCCATTACATTTTTAGAAATATCGGCGCGGCTTGGATACCCGGGAGCTAAAGAGTATTTAGCTCGTTGCATGAACAAAGCTGCGATGAGCGCAAGGGAGATAAAACAAAGGGAAGCTGAGCTTTCAAAACGGGGGGTAGGGATAAAAGCCATGTCAAACGAAATGATGGCAACAAGTGGTATTTGCGACAAGGCTGTGAGGTTTAACTTATCGGCGATTGCAAATCCAAAAGAGCCTCGTACCAAAGAGCAAATGGCCGTTTTCCCAATTCTTGTGGATGCTCTTGCCGATTTCCAAGAGGAGATCTTTCAAAGTGAGGAATTTTTATTTGAGATTCTTCAGAAAAGCGTCCAAGACCCTATTTATCGGGTTGACTATCCTACTATTGCCTCATATCTTAAAAATCGATTGGGGAAAACAGCTGCCATTCGGCACGAGTTTAATAGAACTCTCAATCTTCGCCAAGTTCCAAGACCCATCACCCACTCTTGGGAAGAGCTTAAGCCAGAAGAAGTATATGGCAAACATCTTATCCCTAAAGATTACCTTGAGAAGGTAAGACTTGCTCTTAATGAGGCCTTTACAAAACACGCCATCACATCTAAGCAATTGCATGATTTACTTGTCCCTTTTATTACTACAAGTGGTGGCAAAATCGATTGGAAAAAGTATCTTGACTACGATGACATGGACACTCCAAGGGGAGTCAATGACCTTGCGGTTTTGACGATCCTTATGAACGCCATGCACCTTTTTGAACCAGCGCCAGCGCCCATGCCAACAGCTCCAGATGAAAGCCCCCCACCTTACTATGCCACAGAATCACCACAAGAGACTCAATAATGAATCGAACAGCCGCTCCCGCA
>JABDAE010000194.1 GCA_013289325.1 Chlamydiota bacterium | reverse complement strand
CTTAAAAAAATTCATTGCTTTGCAGTGAACTACTACCCCCATGCCTCAACTACCAAGATTTATGTCATATATTTCGAAAATTCTTGCGAAATACTCCAAGGAACACTGCTTCTTTGGAAAGAACGAAAAAATCACCTTAAAAGTGGACGATTGGGCCAATGGGGTCAGTAGTCTTTCCCCGGAGAAAGACTACTGACCCCATTGTTTTTCCTTTCCTTTAGCTTTATCTACCTGCGAAAACTGCATGACACCGGGGAAAGTAAATTACAGAAGATTCTTGAGAGTATCAAGAGTCAAGTTCCTAGAAATCCGCACTAGAATATCAGAATTTTATTTATACACATAAATGACATTAAAAGTTGAAAAATTTATATAAATATAAATAGCAATGTGTTACTATTTTTAAATAGATTTATCGGGCAAGGGCAAGGGCACGAAAAGCTTTGAAACCATGAAAAGGTAAAAATTTTCCAGGATTCAAGTGGCCTGAGTATATTAAAAATGTGAGTTTGGATGACAATTGATTCTGCAACTAGACATCCTTTTTTCCCACCTCCCTTTTCAGAGGACGATATGCAACCTGAAAAGCGAGATAGAGAGTGCCAAGGAAATCTACCAACATGCGCTCCGCATGCATTCGTAAATTTCCTCGCAAACAGTCTTTCACGCAAGTATAACCTTTCCATTAAAAAGGAGATAGAAGTCTACAAATCGGAACACTATATGTTTGAGTCTGAAGAGTTTGATGGGATCCATATAGAACAACTAGCTAATCGTGGTGTACTTCGATTGCTGGATAAAAATGAAGAAAGGTTTCTGACTGTTCAAGTGAAGTGCCCACTGGAAGATGAACCCTGTGACAGAATCCGTTCATTTGAACGACTTCATGCACTGGTAACAACGGGCTTTTTTTGCCCTACGATTGTAAAGGTATGGGGTGAACATGAAGTTCCGATGTACGCGCATGCGGTTTGTTCGTTTACACCCATGAACGCATATGGTCAGAAAATGTTGTTGGCATATAATAGCTGGGGTCCGCAACCCACATTGGCCGTCTCGGAGTACAACTATTTGTCTCACTGCGAGATGGATGTCGAGCTGATTTCCGTGCAGAATATTGCAGATGGGAGATATTTACCTACCTTTAAGATCCAAGATACATATAAAACGATAATAGATTTGTGGCGGCAGACTTCGCTCAACTACTCTAAATTTAGTAAATTACGCTTACCCGAAGAGCTAGATTGGCGCGTGGAAGTGCAGGAGAGGGACGCGCTGCAAGTTCATGAAGCTATTGCTGGGCTCTCACAAAAACATTTTGTTACCTTCGCGCCACTTCGCACTAAGCTGGAAGAACAAAGAAAGGAACTAGACAAAATTAAAAAAGAGTTAAAAGTGGCGATTGACTCTGGAATTAGATCTCCTTTTTCTTCACAGCATTCATCAGAGCGCGGTATGCAATTAGAAAATGAGGATAGAGTAGAGCGCGGTATGCAATTAGAAGATGAGGATAGAGTGTTGGACGAAGTGCAAAGGCAGAAACACGTTGTGCTTGCTTTCATGAATTTTCTTGCAACCTCACTTAAAGTCAAGCATGGCATTTCCGTTAATAGGATGGAAGCTAAGAGATTGAGATGTCTTGTATTGGAAGCTAACCGGTTTAATGGATTGTGTGTAGAGCATCTATGTGGTGAGCACCGATTGAGAGATTCAAATAACGAAATGTATCTGACAGTTCAAATACAGCGTCCTGGGCAAGATTTAGTACAAGATTTTGGGGAAGGTACACCCAAACCGTGTCTCAGAAGTCGTTGTTTTGAACGTGTTTATGCACTTGTACAGACGGGCTTGCCTTGTTGCGTGTCGGTGAAAGTTATAGACTCTGAGAATGAGAAAGATATTTACAGAAAGCATGAGGTTTGCGCGATTCGGTGCTTAGAAAACGAAACAGGGAAAATGTTGCTTGCGTATGATAGTCGAAAAGAAGGGTCCAATATGTGGGTAACCGAAAACAATTATTTAAGCCATTGCGAGATGGATATCAGGCTGATTCGCGTGCGCAGAATTAAAGGTGGGACAGACTTACCTCGTGGGACAGACTTACCTCATTTTCAGACCCAAATTGAATACAAAAAGGCAATCGATAATTGGATGAAGCACAAATATTATGCCTCTCAGTTTGAGTTTCCAGAACCGTACATTGCACCGTTACCCCTGCAGCAAGTAAGCAAGAGAGAGAATGAGCTGGAGATGCGCGTGAAAGAGCTGGAGAATGGCCTGGATCAAGCATGGGAAGCCATTCGCGATTTCTCAAAAGAGGAGGAAGAACAGCGCAAGATCGTAATTGACTTCTACGTTCAACTAGACAAGCAAGGGGAAGAATTGAGGAAAATCAAAGAGCAGCTGGGTTTGGAACAGAATACTGCAAATGGGATAGACTTGGAGCTGCGCCAGGTTGACCCCAACAACCCTGAAATTGAGATTGGGTCGAAGGCACTAACGTTAGATGGACTGCAGGACGAACCTTCAGGGAGAGAAAGAGTGGGAAAATTG
>JABDAE010000193.1 GCA_013289325.1 Chlamydiota bacterium | reverse complement strand
TGCTACGTTTTTAGACTCCTTAGCTAAACAATAGGAACAAGCATGTTAAGTATCATCATATCTACATATTGGCAGGTGTTATGAACAAGGCATGGATCTTTTCTCAGTTTAGAATTCTAATCCTTGGTCTCTTTGCCCTACTGCTCCCTGCAAATCTGCTTTCCTTTGAGCCTTTGTTTTCCCCTGTGTTTTCCTTTGAGCCTATTTGCCAAATTACCGAGGGGGTTTACACCGCTCAGTGCAGATTACCAACAGGGGAAACGGTTTACTTTGGCATGGAAAATGTCATGGATTCTGAAGAGAAATGGCATAAATGGTACACATTTAAAGAGAGAACTCACCATATGGTCAATAGCAACCGGGGACTGATTTCTTGTGCTTCACGCTGCCTAAAAAAACCGGAGCACATTCAAAAAGCCGTTGAATCGGGGAAGTATGGAACAGAAGAAGAGTTTGCGCGTTTTTTAGAACAATTGAAAGAGCGGGAAATTTACCCTGATGGCAAGCGATTTGAAGCTTTAGTTGGGATCAGCGCAGGAGTTGCTGGTTTGTGCAGTCCCGATTTTATGGCCTATATTTCCAAAAAACCTGTGACGGGCTACATCACTCTTCCAAATGATCCCCCTGTTAAGGGAGATACGATTGCATTTTACAGGCAAGATTATGATGATTTACTTATGGTTATCGGAGTATCCTTTAATAAATCATATCCTCAAATTTTTATTAACCGTGGGATTTTTCAAAATCCTTTTAGATTAATTAATGGAGAATGTCCCAATATTGCAACTCGTTTGCACTGCTTCACAGGAAAAGTCGTAAGAGACTTTTTAAACGATGAATTAGACACCTGCAAAATGTATATGACTGTTGCTCCGATACCTGAAATGTTTGATATTATGATCAAAGCATTTCCCCGAGGTCAATTAAAAATCAAAGACGAGATCCCAGAAGAGCTTCACGTTCCGGCGGAAGGGGTATGTGATACTGAAATCCTCGTCACGCTTGAAGATCTCTCAAACTTGCACTAATCTTAGCTCTTTAAGAGGCCTTTAGGAGTCGTTATTTGCCGTTTCATAACTAGGAAACTCGGGTTAACGGGTAAGAGAAAAAACTAGCCCTTCTGCAATGCAATCATTGACCGAAATGCCGCGCCAAGAGCTACCAATCAGATAGATTTTTCCACGCGACCACTTAGCAATCTGCTTCTCTATGGAACTTACCGTATCCTCATGCCCGCGATTATATTGTGGGATAGAAGAGGGGGCTCTAACGAGGTGAACAACATCAGGAGATGTTTTTATGTTGAGATGTTTTTGAAGAGCGGCTTTGCCTATGGCGCAGATTGCCTCATCATTTAATTTGCAAATATCTTGCCTATGGACTCCTCCTAACATAACTGTAAGCCTTGTTTCTTTTTCGCTATTATTTTGCTCAAAAAAAACAGATGAATCCCACACCACACCTAAAATATCTTCTTTTTCAGATGTTGGGATCAAATACCCAAATCCCTTATAAGGGAATGATAACTCCCGCCAGCCCATATTTAAAACGACGACAGAAGTAGCTTTAAGACTTAAGAGCTCCCCTGCAATCAATGGAGCTGCTCCCTCAACTAAGGCACTTAAACATTTAGCAGAAATTGCGACATGCAACTCATCGGCTAAAAAAACCTCTCCACATTCAGATAGGAGTTCAATAGAGGAGCCGTTGAAAGAAAGAGACTTAATGCTGCATCCAAGAAAGAGCTCTTTATCTAAATGGCAGCTTAATCCATCGACAAGGGTTTGCATTCCCCTTTTAAAACTAAAAATGGGAGATTTTTGGATCGCTTGTATAAATGGCGAATGCATTGCCTCTTTACCTTGTTTTTTAAAGATTTGCTTCATCAGCGCTTTTCCAATGGATCCATCCCGCGTGGCCATTTGATATATCATCGGAAATGAAGAGCGCATTGAAAGCGCTGCTATATCTCCTGCAAATATTCCTGAAACAAGAGGATCGAACAATCGATCGGCAATAGAATCGCTAAATCTTTTACCGATGAACTCTTTAATCGACATATCTTGTGATGGGTCAAAAGCTTTAGTAAACTCTTTTATAAGGGCAGGCAGTACCCCTTTCATTAATTTAGAGCCAAAAAATGAAAAGATGTTGGTGGGAAGGCACTGAAGAGATCCTTCAGTATAAAGGTATCTATACTTAGCCTGTTGTGAGGCCGCTATCACCTCACCCTCAAGTCCAAGCTTTTCTACAAGGGCAAGAGTCTGTAGTCCCGCCCCTTTAGTCCTTAAGCTCCTTGGCCCCTGTTCAAAGAGAAACCCTTCTTTTTCAATTGTCTTGATCCATCCGCCAGGTCTTGAAGCGGCATCGAGGATTTTTAGATCGATTTCGTCTTTAAAATGCTCCTTTAAGGCAAAGGCCCTCGCAAGTCCACTGATCCCAGCCCCTAGTACAACGACTTTTTTTTTCATGAAATCACACCTGTTTTCGATCTATCCTGGTTTGAAAAGATTCCAGGGTACCAAAGAAATAGATTCTTTGCTATATATACTCAGGCCACCTGAATCCTGGAATTTTGACGACGTCGGCTTGGCTGCAAT
>JABDAE010000192.1 GCA_013289325.1 Chlamydiota bacterium | reverse complement strand
AATATGTGTAAACGGGAGCTTAAAATATGACAAGGTTTGTAGGAAGAAAAAAAGAACTTGCTGAATTAACCCCTCTCTTAACAAAAAAGATTGCAAGTTTTGTGGTTATACATGGAAGACGGCGAGTTGGAAAAAGCCGTCTGATAGAGGAGTTTGGGAAGTCAGCAAGATTTCTTGAGTTCTCAGGTTTACCACCGACTCGAGGGACAACAGCAAAAAAGCAGCAAATGGAGTTTTTGCGTCAATTTAAGGAAAAATGTGGCTATTCAAGCATAACAACGAACGATTGGGGAGATATTTTTTCACTATTAGCAAAAGAGACAGCAACTGGCCGTGTGATTATTTTGTTGGATGAAATTTCTTGGATGGGGTCAAAAGATCCCACTTTTCTAGGAAAACTCAAGATAGCATGGGATCTTTATTTTAAAAAAAATCCTCAGTTAATTTTAATTGTCTGTGGATCTGTTTCTTCTTGGATTCAAAGAAATATATTAGGACATACAGGATTCATTGGGCGAATCTCTCAATCTATGCAAATTGAGGAAATGCCCATACTGGATTGTCATAGGCTTTTAGAGCGATTAGGAGGTAAATATCTACCCCAGGAATTTTTCAAATTAATCGGGGTCATGGGAGGCATCCCCCGATATATTGAAGAAGTACATGGAGGATATACAGTTGATGAAAACATTAAACGGATTTGCTTTAAACCTGATGGGCTTTTGTTTCGGGAATTTGATCAGATATTTTCCGATCTTTTCACTTCAAAAAAAGAAATTTGTAAAAAAATTGTCACCCTTTTAGCAACTGGAGAGTTAGAAACAAATGAAGTGACAAGTAGCCTTGGATATAGTCGTGGTGGTTTTGTAAGTAAGTGTCTTGATGAACTGGTTAAAGCTGGGTTTATAAAAAAAAGTTATGCATGGGATTTGCATACTTCAAAGGAAAAACAGCGTCCTCGATTTCGCCTTATGGATAACTACACTCGCTTTTACTTAAAATATATCGATCCTAATCGTGGAAAAATCGAAAGTGGCCACTTCACTGAACAGACTCTTTCAGCATTTCCCGGTTGGAGTACTTTAATGGGTTTTCAGTTTGAAAATTTGGTATTGAACAACCCAGAATTTGTGTTTGAAGCCCTAAGATTGAGAAGCGAAGATATTGTATTTGATAACACTTTTATACAAAGAGGAACAAAGCAAAATAAGGGATGTCAAATCGACTATTTGATTCATACCCGATATAAAATGTTGTTCGTTTGCGAAATCAAATTTTCACGCGAACCTATCTCTATAGCCGTTATCGATAGGTGGAACAAAAAATCAAAGCGTTAAAACTGCCACGTGGATATTCTTGTAATCCTGTTTTGATTCATCTTAATGGTGTTACAGATACCTTGGTCGAAAGTGAGTATTTCTCTCATATCATCGACTTTTCAAAAATATTAGAAGTCACTTAAGCAAAGCACTTCAGCATCATGGACGGGATATTTGAGCGATTGTCAAAATCCTTTTTTTGTATCATTTTTATCTTTTTAGCAAAAGGGTTTGCCTACGGTCATTGTGAAGGTTGTCATAAAGATTTTCTTATCGCATTTTCTTGTAAATTTGCTCATGATGGGAATTTGATTAATTACCCATTCTATGCAATCAGTTGTTTTTCTTTGCAAATTATGTATACAATCTAATATGATAGTGTAATAATATCTCACATATTACATTAGAGGAGAAATTTCATTGTCGCTAATTATTTTTGAACAAAATACCTCAATGAATGCAGGGCCAGCACAAGAAAAATCTGCAAATACCCGATAGGTGAGTGGCTATTTGAACCATTGTGCGGGTATTACAAGAAGGGCAAATTCCTCTCCCTTTACAAGAAAATGCGATAAGAAAATCTTTATGACAACCTTCACAATGACCGTAGGCAAACCCTTTTGCTAAAATGCCGCAGCCTAAGTAGTTTTTGAACTCCTTGTCAATATACTTTGGAACAGGATTTTTTGCATTTTTGTGCCATGTAGTGTAATGTTTTTTGACAACCTCAAAAAGAACCGTTTTTTTCAGGTCTTCGAGGCTTATATATCGAGAGAGAAGTCTTGCGCTCACAGAGAGATTTCATAATGTTAACTTGAACGTAACATCTTAAGCGATAAAGAGATGGATCCAAGGAATCCCCCCTATTTTGTAGGTTTGAAGTCTACTTTTCTTTTATACCCTTTCCAATTTTACAAGCTCTCGATACTGCTCTAAGTATTCTGTGTAGGTCAATGTCGTGAGAGCTAAGATGTCCACTGATTGTTTGCCTGGAAGGGTGTTTGTGCAGCTATAGCTAAAATATCTGTAAATAGCCATTTCAAGCCACTCCCCAATGGCGGCACTTCCTCGGGCATAGGGACATGCGTGAGCAAAGATATAGCGAAGAAGCGCCACTTGATTCATCAAGTTCTCAAGAGATATGTCTTTTTTTCGTACGATATCGGCAAATAAATTGGCACATGCATGAACCGAAGTTTCAACCAAAAACACATCTTGATGGAGGATGTTAACAATTGAACATCGTTCCATTCTCTCAAAAGGGTCTTCACTACCGTTTTGATACAACCATGTGACCATTTGACTTGTGGCATACATCTTGCCATTCATTT
>JABDAE010000191.1 GCA_013289325.1 Chlamydiota bacterium | reverse complement strand
AAAAAAAAGAAGAACAGCCTACACGAGGTGGTGGACCCCTTGTTAAGAAGAAAAAGCAATCAGATAGCCCAACTCCCATAAAAACACTTCGATTTGAAAACCCTGAAAAAAAATACAAAATCGAATACCCTAGCACATGGAAAAAAAAGGAAGGGGATAAGCTCGATTTAGTGCTTGTTGCCTATGCGGAAGAAAATGATACTACAGATCCACTTGCGACTATGAATATCATGTCAGAAAAAAATAGAAATGACTTAACTTTAGAAAAATTCTATGACGAAAGCATTGCCAATCTTAAAGTCGCTTTAAAAGACGTACAAATTGTCAAAGCTGAGAGTGTCGTCCACGATCGCCTCCCTATGAAGTGGGTGCTATACACTCACGAAACACAAGGAATAAAGATGGAGCAGTTTCAGTTTTTCTTTGCTACAAAAGAGATGCTCTACACGATCACCTTTACAACCGCTGCGAATTCATTCCATACATTCAGACATGATATCCACGGCATTGCCAATTCATTTGACATCATTACGGATACAAACAATTAACGTTTGTGGATAACCGACTCGATCAGCAGCAAAAAATTGTCCAAAGGCTGATCAGTAGTTTTTCTGGTAGAAAAAAACCTGAAGTTCGCCTTATTGCGTACAAAATGCTTGAGGATATATTTAGCTCTTGCGGATATAGCCTTAAGCATTTTTTTTTTACTTATTCTATCACATCTAAAGAGAAAGATCGGTTTTTAAGCCATTTACTTTATGGCATCTACTATCATTCGATTTTTATCCCCTCTCTTCCCAAAGAAGAAGCATTTCTAAAATATTATCTCTTTACACTTTTTGCCGAGTGCGTGGGTAACAAAAACATATCCAGATCACTTCTTGCAATTGATGAAGTGCAAGCACTTCATCTCCTTAATCACTGCTATAGATATCCAAACGTTGGCGCTTATAAGATACTTGGCCTATTCAAGCAGATTTATTTTCAGAATCCCTTATGGCAAAGGCTTTTAGATGGCATGCAAAATAAATATTTCGATCCTGACACATTGCAAAAATGTATTGCAAATTCTAAACATGATTTAAAAACCATCTTAAAGGCGTTGGAACAAAACAGTCATCAAGAAGTAAAAAAACTTAAAATTCAAATTGAAAGCCTTTTAAACGCATTGAAAAAGGCAAATAATAAAAAAGGATTGCCCTTTGCCTTAATAAAACAATTTTATCCATTATTCGCGCCCTATGTTGTGATGTATAGCGAAAATGAATTAAATGACTTCTTTGAAATTTTTGGCCTGTATGGCCATGTCATAGCCGGTGCCGATTGCACAATGGGAGCTAAACTATTAGATCATTTAAAACAAATCGAGGAAATGATTGAAAATCCAATGTTTATCTCCCCTCATCATTTCCAGGCAACGATCCATTTTGTTTTAAGTCTTTTACAAGCGCTGCATACATTTACTCATCGCCCTGCAATCTATTTAAAGGGATTATGCAACACTGTCTTTGCCATGCCCACAAAAGGCAAAAAAACAAGTGAATTGAGCTGGATTGCAAGTGTCCTTGAGGGAATCTCTTCTCTTATTCATATACTACTTTTAAAAAATTGTCCTTGTAATCCCTCAACATGCCCAATTGTAATTTTTGATCAGTCAAAAGAACCCCTTTTTCGCTCGCACAAAAAATATATCCAAACTCTTCAAAAGCGTTTTTCTTTTCCGATTTGGCATCTTTCAAGCGAAAAAACCCTTACCCTTGCTAAAAAACTAAATGTCGATTGTTGGATTGCAACTGACAATCAATCCTTTGGGTATGGGGGAGCAAGAAATGCCATCTTTTTTTTAGCGCCTCTTATTCACTTAGCCGCTGAAAAAGGCATTAAAGATATCGATGAGCTTTTAGCTGTAGACCTAAGCGATCTTACCCAAATGTTTAAGAAAAGCGTCTTAGGAATTAGCGGTAAAGATAAAGTCATCCACATGGGAGAAGATGACATCAGCATCCCCCTTTGTAATATTTTTTCAGACCTTTTCGTGGCTGCCACATGTCAAGATCAATACTTTCAATCCAGGTCCTTTTTTTTGGGAAGAGGCTCCCACCTTCTTTTTCCGGGTATCGATCAAAAAAGTTATGAAAATGACCCCTTCGATCTTTATGCCTCAACCATTTGGAGTAATCAAATCCTTAATGCCGGCATGCTGGCGCTGGTCACAAAGCCTATATTTTGCTTTCCCCTTCCCTTTGGCAATGAAGAGACGCATGTCTATCTTAAACAAATTCCTTGCCCCTTTAAGCAACCGATCATCCACTTTGGTAGCTTGCACTATCCCAAAACATTGTACCCTAAAACTCCATTTGAAGGGGCCCTTAAATATCTTCTCGCGTACATTCCTTATTTTTTTGGAGTTATTTTGTCCTCTCATCTAATTGATCCTCAAAACAAAAGGAACGCGTCTTTGACCCCTTGGAATCAAACCTTATATTGCAATTCCAAAATTACATGCTTAAACGATCTTTTTAATTTTATCTCCCAAAAAGAGCAACTGCTGCATATTGAAAATCAATTTTGGAAAAATCTTAAATCTGAGTTTTCAGACACAAGTCACTCTGCAGATACCCTTGTCAATTTTTTAATAAAATTTATCAATACGGAAGAA
>JABDAE010000190.1 GCA_013289325.1 Chlamydiota bacterium | reverse complement strand
GCGTCTCCAACTGCCGTTTCTAGGTTGAAGGAAACAGGGGCTACCGACACTGTATTTGTGGACAACTTCAAGCGCAAGATGTGATTGTGAAAAAAGCAGATTTGCGCCTTGTCGTCTCTAAAGCCGATATCGACGCCAAAATTGCCGCAATTAGCAGCGAAATCGACCAAAAATACCACGGCGAGCCCATCGCAATTGTCATGATTATGAAAGGCTCTATCTGCTTTGCAGCCGATCTTTTGCGATCTCTTGAATCCGATGCGACACTTGACTACATCAGTTGCAGCAGCTACGCCAAGAAATGCTCTTGGAATTAGTACAAAAAACCAAATAGCCACAACGGAATTTTAGCGTTAATCCCACTTTCAATCTCATCGCAGGCTAAAAATGCATTTTTTTCACCGCTGATCTGATCAAAGTTTTTTTTTCGTCCTCCCACTTCAAATAAAAACTTTTCATCGATAAGAAAGTCACCTTTTACAGCCAGAGCGACATCATGTTTAAGCGAGAGCATATTCAAAAAAAATAATTCTCGCTGCGACCCTGCATTTGGGTTTCCCATTGAAAGAGCTTGCATTTGATTGGGATTATCTAGATAAACTTTTTCAGGTGATGCTATATGAGTGAGTTTGTGATTGTTCTTACCTATAGCGCGAATGAGATAGGCATCTTGCAAGTATTGAAAATAGGTTTTAAGCGTTCGAACATCGCCGATCTCAAGAGTGTCTTTTATTTTATTCCAATTCGGTGTGAAGGGAACCTCTTTCGCTATAAAAATTAGTAATTGCTTGAGTTTGTGAATGCTAGCCCCCGTTAAATGGGGATAAATAGCTGCAAGATCTACTTCTAATGTAGTATGAAGATTTTGTTCTAATGTAATGAAATAAAGCTCTCCACTTGCCAGCTCAAAGAAGTATGGGTAATATCCATAAGCTAAATAATGGTTAAATAAAGGTAAAATTTTTTGATCTTGTTCTTGGCACAACTCGCAAATAAAAGCCGCATGCCTTTCATGATTTTGTAAAATTTCGTTAAGTGCATACATTGGGAATTTAGTCTTTAACCTGATCTCTAAATACTCCCGAAATGATAATCCAAACATTTGGCGCTTGATTGCACGGCGAGTAAGATCGTGACTTCCCTTATGCATCTGCAACGCAGAGCTTCCCGACGCCACTACATTTAAAGTTGGAAAGGTGTCGTAAATGCTTTTAAGCTCTTGTGACCAATTTTGATACTTGTGAATTTCATCCAATGCTAAAAACTTACCTCCCATGGCATGAAAATCAGCTGCAATTTCATACAAGGACGCATTGCCCATAAGAAAATGGTCGGCTTGTACATACAAAATAGAAGGATCAAACAGATTTTGTGAGGCTTTTTCCATTAAATATTGGACTAATGTCGTCGTTTTGCCAACTCCACGTTGTCCAAGGAGTAGTGAAAGGCGATGCTGAAAAGGATCGCTCTTGATAAAATAACGGTGATAAGGAGAATTTTTTAACTTCAAAAAATCGCGGCTTAACTTGATAAGTTCTTCTAGGAGTTGCATTTTCCCTCTAATATAGGATTACATTCCTATATTAGAAGAAATTTAAATGGAATGCAATCCTATATTTTAACGAATATAATAGGAATACTTTCCATGCCGAAAAGTGTTTAAAAATTTGGATTTTTTACAAGGTTGAAATTTGCATAATTTGTAGAAAATCCAAGATTCAAGCTATGGATAAGAACAATACTTCAGTATTCTTAAGTGTAATTCGAATTCTTTCAACCCCTTTATTCACACGTTCTCGTTTTAGATCGATTTCTCCTATTTCCCCAGTTGAATGTACATGAGTACCTCCACACATTATATCATTCACTATCCATTCTCATGAATAGAAGTTGGTAAGAAACAAAGTCATTGACCCTTACGTATACGTGATTCCTTATATGTCCTATTCAATCTGACTGAGCATGTATTGCATATCTAGGTAAGCCCAGTATTCAATGATTTGACCATTTTTGATCCGATAAACAGTGACTCCACTATAAGAGACTGGTTTCCCAGTTGGCTTTTTACCTTTAAATTCACCTTTATGGGTTCCTTTAGCACTCCACTGAATGCTAACAAGGTCATTTTCAGAAATGATCAACTCATTTTTCACTGATAAATCAGGAAAGCCTTTTAACCACACCTGCACCACTTCTTGCATCGCTTGAGTTCCTCGAAAATCGCCAAGTAAACTATGAATTAGGACATCCTAATGGATTAATCGATCGATCATGCTAATTTCTTTTTGATTCCAAATTTTATTTACATACTCTTCAGCAACTTCTTTAGCAGAGGTTTGAGTGGTTTTTAAAGTCATGATTGGTCTCCTTGTACTTGTCGTTTCTAATCATTTTCTCGTATATTTAGACTTCTTTCGAAACTCCATTTGGTCGCTAAAATTGTGCTTTTTGGCATCTTTGCTGCAAAATTTTTCAACCAGGTGTATACACATGTTTTCAAAATTTTGTAGCAAATCTGCACAAAAATCCCAAATTTTATCAACCAAAGCGAATTTCGAAAGAAGTCTATTGAAGATTCCTCAATCTGACGAAAGCAGCTGCATAGCTTTTAGTTTTGTAAAACATCTCTGCATATAGGGCTCATAAGTTCTATCAGGGATATCGTCCGGGCAAACCCAAGCGATCTGATGAAACTCATTTTTATCAAATGCATAT
>JABDAE010000189.1 GCA_013289325.1 Chlamydiota bacterium | reverse complement strand
ATTATTAAACACATAAAATATTACAATTAGTATATGTTGCAAGTGCGTTCGCTAACAAAGCTTTACAATCACTATAAAAGAGAGTACTATAATGAAGCCAATATCCGGCGCCGACCCGAACCAGCCAACGGTTCCTATTCAGCCACAAAAACCGTTAAAACCAGAGGATACCAAAACACAGCAAGCTGCGCACCAAACATTTACCGATCGCGTTTTTTCTGCTGCAGATACAAAACTTGGAAAAGTCATCTTACTCCTTCTTTCGCTAAATCCTCTTGTTCCAATCGCTGCGACGATCGCCCACTTTGTCGCAAAGATGGCAATGGGTAGACACTCTCAGGCAACGAAAGATCAAACAGAAGATGAAGAAGAAACTCACCCCCATTCTGAATTTTCTTTATCCATGCTAGTCAAACAAGTGTTACCGGGTAAGACATACAAAGAACTTCAATCATACTCCATACACGAACTGATAGAGCAAATCTTTCCCAAAGAAGATGCACACCATCTATTTGCTCTATTTCCGGTTGCAGAAGTTGCCAAAGATAGATTAAATCCCAAACAAAATCGAGATCGCAAAGAACTTGTCAGTAAGATTGCCTTTCATCTGCTCAGGAAAACTAAAGAACTGCTTGAGCAAATTCCAGATGCAATACTCGACGTGCCGTTAAAGGTACCATTAAAGCCACAAACCTCAAAACAGGAGCTTGTTAAATTTGCAGAACATGTCTTGAACACTCAAAATCTTTTTAGAAAGGCCATCGAAGAAGCGGGAAAAGATTTAAATCTTCCCGATGAAAAGGAAAGAGCTAAGCGCGATACTTGGATTTTTTTTCAAGATGTGATGCAATATTTGAATCGGTTGCAATTTTTTGATCCCACTGAATATGAAGAAATCGCTTCCTGGACTTATCTTACTCTTCAAGAAGTTGAGAAAGAATTATTGTTAGAAGAACTAGAAAAACAAGACGGAAATGATGACAAAAAAGAAAAAGATCAAGAAACAGTTGCCAACAGATTTTCTTCAGTCTCCAAGGCGACATCAGCATCAGATTCTAGTCGACTTTCTTTAGAGTCTACTGATAGCTTAAGTGAATCTACAATATCTGAAGTGCTTCCTCGATATAAGCCTTCTCCGATTGGCTTGCAATGGGTGGAAAAACTCACCCAGTCGAATGAAAATTCAAAAAGCGAGCGGCAAGAGTTGCTTGATACTTATCGAAATTTTTTAAACCGAAAATTCTTAAAGACAGTGACAAATCAAGACTTTCCGGAGCAATACGCTGACACCCCAAGTGAAAATTTGGGACTTTTTCTGAAGTACATTTTTATCACATGCTCTTTTCACGCATCTACACCTCAAACGAAAACTCAAGCACAAATGGCAATCTTAGATCTTGCAATTGATTGGGCCTCAAATCCGCAATACTGTAATAATGATCTTGCTCAGCCAGGCGTTGCCTTTGTCTTTAACGAATTGGTGCGCATTGCTGCTGCTGAACGTCAAGATAATGAAGAGGACGAAATCACATTCATGACCAAAATCTTAACACTTACGAATGCGATCACCAAAACTGAGCCATTCTATTAAAAGGCGCACTCCATAGCCCGTCACCCCTTTGCGCGATAGGGGAAGATCCTCATCAGTCCAAGAGACTCCGGCAATATCGAGGTGTGCCCATGATTTCATGTTGACAAAGCGCTTTAAAAATTCTGCCGCTGCCCCATTTTCTCCATAATGCTCAACACCTAAATTTTTTATATCGGCAACAGGTGATTCGATCTGTTTGGCAAAGTATTTGCCCATGGGAAGTCTCCAAAGCTTTTCAGAGGAGCGCTCTCCCGCAATAACTAGGGAATTGATGAGCTGCTCATCATCACTATATAGCCCTGCAAAAGCTGATCCAAGCGAGGCAAAGGTCTCTTGTGTCAAAGTGCCAAGATCGATCATGACTTTTGGGTTAAAACGCTTTTCTGCATACCATAGGCAATCGGCAAGTACAAGCCTTCCTTCAGCATCAGTGTCAGCTATTTCCACTGTCTGATTTGACATCGTGGTAATCACGTCACCAGGTCTTATTGCTTTACCATCGGGCATATTTTCGACAAGCCCAATAACTCCGACCAATGATATAGGGGTTTTTGCCATGGCAGAGGCGAGCATGACGCCGGCCACAACGCCACCTCCTGCTTTATCCCACTTCATTGCGCGCTGTTGAGCGCTTTGTTTTAAACAAAGCCCTCCGGAATCAAAACACACACCCTTGCCGATAAGCGCAATCGGGGCTTCTTGAGGATTTGCGCCTGTCCACTTTAATATGGCAACGCACGGGGGAAATCCGCTGCCCTGACCAACTGCTAAGATCGCGCTCATCCCTAAAGAGATAAGAGCCTCATGGTCTAAAATTTCAACTTCTAGTCCCTCAATTTTTAACTCTTTGAGCCTCTTTGCATAGGCCATGGGGTACAAGATATTGGGAGGATATGAGGTCAGCTCTCTTGCAAGATGTACCCCTTCAATACACGCTTGATAAGATTTAAATTCTTCTTTAAGTATTTCAGGGCAATCACTTACCACTACAATACGCTGTAAGCCTCGTTTGATATTTGTGTGGTAGCGATCAAATTTCCACTCCGCAAGTAAAATGCCGCTTAAAAGATCAAGACCTCCCTCAACTCCCCTTAAATCAAGAATGAACACCTTCTTTATCGCCCTTTCTAAAGCGCGATAAAGAAATGAGCCGGCCACTTCTTTATTTTGCCGATTTTGTGTTAACTTGCTCCCAAGCTTTGCGACCATATAATGTATGGCCTTACTATCTTGCTCTACAAAGAATTCGACCACAGGTAAGTC
>JABDAE010000188.1 GCA_013289325.1 Chlamydiota bacterium | reverse complement strand
TACAATTTGGTAACCATCGATCATTGACATAAGTAGAATAACTTAAATTAAGGGATAAAAGCTTTCGGCAATGAAGGCCGATCTGTTCCATTCCTACTTCGGTTAATAGAGGACAAGCGTTCAAGTTCAAGGACTTTAGTTGTGGGCAGTTAAGACAGAGATTGCCAAGTCCGGCATCTGTAACCAACTTGCACCCACTGAAGTTTAGGTGCAAAAGATTAGGGCAATGGATGCCAAGAGAGCCAAGTCCGGTATCAGTCACTAGCTCGCAACCACTGATGTTGAGATGAAGAAGATCATGGCAATGGATAAAGCCAAGTCCTGCATCTGTAACCAACTTGCAACCACTGATGTCGAGGTGCTTTAGTAGATGAGAGTGAAGGCCAATCTGTTTGAGCCCTTCGTCTTGCACCTTCCCACAACCTGACACGTCAAGATATCGAAGACTCGGACAAAAAGATGCAATATAAAAAAGAGCGGCCTCAGTTATATTCGGACAGCAGCTGATCTTTATCCATTCTAACTTCAAGCAGCCCCTTACCAACTGTTCCATATCGGCATCGGTCACATCATCGTTCCATCTAAGCTCAAGATGCCGGAGTTCATGGCAATGAAGAGAAAGACTTTTGCAAGCTGCGCGTGTATCTCTTAGTTCCCAGCAATTCCACAAATAAAGGGATTGAAGCTTTGGACAATTGGCGGCAATATGGGAAAGCCCTACCGCTGATACATAGGTCTGACCTAAATCAAGAAGTTGAAGGTCAGGACAATGTAGCGCAATCGCCTTTACTCCTTGATCTCTCACATCAGTGGTCCGTAGGTAAAGGTGTTGCAACTTACGGCAGCTAGCTGCCAATTTTTTCACTCCAGTATCGGTAAGAGACGTCCATGACAAGTTTAAACTCAGGAGTTTTGAGCAACCTAAAGCTAACTCAGCAACCCCTTGATCAGATATTTTTTCACACGATGACAAATCAAGGGATTCAAGCTCTGGACATGACTTAGCAATATATATTACCCCCTTGTCCGTTATCTTTGCACATTTTTTCAAGACAAGTGCTCTTAAGTGCGGAAGTTGCCTGCAAATCAGAAGTAAGTCATCATCAGACACATGGCTTTCGCTTAAATCTAAAAATCGCAAATTCGGACATTGACTAATCGCTACCATTAGATTTTCAGAAGGTGTCCCTTTTGGAACGACAAGATGTTGCGTATGTTTTCCTAATATAATTAAAGGGGCATTTTTCAATGAGGAGGGTTTAAATTGAGATAAATTGACCTTTTTTCCAAAAAATACATTTGTTTCATTTTTTATCACTGCACGAAACTGACGAGAAACACCAGCAAGTGCAATTTGTTCGCTGATTTGATTTTCCTTAAATAATGCGAATATCCTCAAAAGCAATTCAGGGGGCAAATTGTGAATTGTGATTGGATCTTGTGCAATTGCAGGTTGTGCAATTACTGATTCCATCTGAAAATTTAAGCTGTTTCGGCCTTCATGTTCGATTAAACTCACAATTTGTCTCCCTAATAATAGACTTCTTAAAGAAATCTAATATCATTTAAGCATCCTCTAACACTTCTAGTAGGTTGAGTACTTCAATTTTTTCAAAAGATAGGCCATTTTCCTTGTATTTAAATTTGGACCCGAAAAACCCTCTTATCCGCAATGGCTGCTGCCAGTATTCCACCCGTTTACGGAGGAAGCGAATATGCCTTTCTTCAAGAGGTGTGGGAAGGTCTTGCCGGTGCTCGGCGATATAGGAGGCGTTGCCGTTTAAAAAGGCAATTTGCACCCTGACTTTATTTAACTCGCGCGCCTCCATTGTATTTAATGTAAAGTCTCCAAGGATAATTTGCAAGTGGCCCTCTTTAGAGGGTCTCCAGTAGCAGATGCAGCTACCGGCTGCAAGCGCTCTTTTGCCGGTCTGGAAGTTGTGGTAATCGTACCTTGCAAGGATCGTTGGAATCATTATCCCATCCTTTCTTTCAAGGAGAATGTAATCGGCCCTTTTTTGATCGGGATGATGCAACGGATAGGCTGTCCGATACGTATGCAGCCAGTTTTGACTTGCAAAGAGCCCTGCAAATAATTTGGCCTCAAACGATTTATCGATCAAGTGATGGCGTGAGACTCTAGAGCCGTAGTGTTTAGAGAGGCTGATGCGTTTAAATTCTACTTTTTCTTTATAGCGCCTTCCTCTAGGAGGAGAGGGCAAGATGCGGTTTGTGACGCGTTCTTGCTCTCTTTGCTGCTCCACTTGCTGTTCTTGCTGCTGCGATTGCCCCACTCCAAAGCTCTTTCTCGAGGAGACTTCTTCTGGGAAGTGAGGTGTTCTTGCAGCAGCCTCTTCAATTTTGTCTAATTTGGCCATCAGCTTTTTTGGTAAGGCTTTTGGGTAAATCTTGGCAAATTCCAATTCCCGCGCTTTTCTATAGGCCTTAATTTCAGCGAGTGGATGGCTTGTTGTATTAATCCCTCCAAATTGCATATAGGCAGATGGGTGGATCACCATGTGCTCGAAAAACTTGCGAAGATGCGCAAGTGTGTGTTGTTTATGCAGGTTTTTTTCCATATAATCTTCAATGGCGAGAAAAAATGCGGCATCGATTCTGTGGAAGTAGGTACGAAAAGACCTTCTCGCTGTTTCCACCTTTTCAATCTCTTTTGATTTTTCGATGATTGCCTCTCCCGTCACAGCACTCTCTCCAAAGAGCTTTTCTTTCGTCTTGCTTTCGATGACAAAGATCGCTCTTTGGTGAATATCTTCATGTTTATAGGCGCGCATCCGCATGATGCCTTGCAGAAGGTCGCGCTCTGTGGTGCGTAGGCCAAAGCTTAAAGCGTTACACCGA
>JABDAE010000187.1 GCA_013289325.1 Chlamydiota bacterium | reverse complement strand
GGGCTCAATTGGGTCAGTAGTCTTTTCCCCGCATTAAGTTTCGTGAAATAGTGGTAAGAGTCAGCCAAAGATGGAATTATGGAGTAAATTACACCAGAATATCCAATTAAATTGGATTTTCTTGCATATTTTTTGCTAAATCCCAGATTTAACTCCAATAAAATTGGATATTTTGGTAAAATAAAAGAAAGGAGAAAATATGCATCCAAGCCTGCAATTTGTTAAAACAGCTTATGTTAAGGCTCAAAATTTATTGCCAATCATGAGTGACTATACAAATCCACGCGATTGTATCTCCAGACTTGTCAAAAATGGGGAATTGATCCGTTTGAAAAACGGCTTCTTTGTCCTTACTAAGAAAATTGAAGAGGGGCCAATTCCTTATGAGCAATTGGCTAATTTATTGTACGGTCCTTCCTATTTGAGTTTTGAATGGGCTCTCTCTTATTATGGAATGATTCCAGAGGGTGTATATGTCGTTACAAGTGCAACCAGTGGTCATTCCAAGAGTTTTCATACGTCGCTTGGAACTTTTGATTATATTTCGCTTTCCCATTTGAGGTATTCGATCGGCATTGTCCAAAAAAGTAATGAGTCAGGTAATTTCCTAATCGCCTCCCCAGAAAAAGCACTCGCTGATTTAGTTTTTCTCAAAAGCAAACACCTCAGTAGCAAGGATCTCCTCGTCGATTTAATTGAGGGTAGGAGAATAGAAGAAGAGACGTTAAGGTCGCTGGATAAGAAGCATCTTTACGATATTTGTGAAAACTATCGATCTCAAACTGTTAGGGCTTTAATCAACGCTATAGGAATAATATGAACAACATTCAAAACATCATGCAGCAATACCCCGTGTCCAAAATTACTAAGCAAACGAAAGTGAGGGAAATTCTTCAACAAATGGCTCTTTTAGGGCTTGAAAGGCATGGTTTTTTTGAAAAAGCCGCCTTTTATGGAGGAACAGCCTTACGGATTTTATACGGGCTTGATCGGTTCAGTGAAGATCTAGATTTTACCTTACTTAAACCTGATCCTAAATTTGATTTTGCGCCCTTTCTTGTCGGTATGAAAAATGAATTGGCCTCCATGGGGTTTGATATGGAAGTTACTCAGAAAAGCAAAAATATTGAAACAAGCGTGATCTCGGCTTTTATGAAGATCAACACGATTCAACTGTATTTAGCAATTGGGGATGAAAAAGGAGCGAAACTTTTTCCTCATAATGAAAGGGTTCAAATCAAATTAGAGATCGACACGCAACCTCCCTGTCAATTTCGACTCGAAAATCGCCTTGTATTAAATCCCACAAGCTTTTATGTCCTCACTCTTCAAAAAGGGGATCTCTTCGCTGGAAAGATGCATGCGATTTTATATCGCGCCTGGAAAGGAAGAGTCAAGGGGCGGGATTGGTATGATCTCATTTGGTATATCCAACAGAAAATCCCCTTAAAATTAAGCGTTTTAGAAGCTTTTATGAAAGAAGCCGGAAATTTAAATCAAGAAGAGGGCTTAAGTAGAGATCTCCTCATTGAAAAGCTGTTAGAAAAAATTGATTCTATTGATTGGAAAAGCGCCAAAGACGATATGCGCTCATTTATCCCCGATCCTGAACGACTCGAAATTTGGTCTGCTCCATTTTTTAAGGCCGTTATAGAACATCTTTTGGTGGAATGAGGTTTAAGGGATTTACACGGACGAAGTAGCCATAGAAGAAAAAACCCAGATGGCAGCACTTTAACGACGTATTGGAACGCCTTAAATGGAGAGCGGGTGAAGTAATCTTGGTTTATTGTCCCTATGGTTTCTTTTTAAGTTGTGCGCGGATAGCGACATCTGCGAAATAACGGTTTAAAGCCTTTAAGAAGTGTAGATCCTTCTGTAGATTTTTTTTTAATTCGTCTTTAATCACACCTAATTGTTCAATATTTGCATATGAAAATTGACGCGTTTGCCCGTCTTTCCAGGTTCCTGCCTTGTACTCTTTAATCAATTTTATTAATTTGGACGTGTAGGGTAGAGCTGGCCTCCCGCCTTGACCCCCTACTTTTTTACCGACGAGATTTTTAAAGGTTTCCTTATCGAGCTTCAAGGTTTCTTGATTATGGTCTGTAAGATCCTTAAGAAAGACAGCAAGAAACTGATTCGTTGCTGCTTTAGCGGAAATAGAGCCTACCTCTATTTTTTCTGCAAGAGTATTCAAGGTGCCGCCGAATCTATCAAACACGTATTGATCGAATTTCTCGTCCATTTTACGACATTCCTCTTGAAAGGCTGCACATAATTCATTAAAGCCATAGGAATCCTGAACTAAGATTGAAAAGGCGTTTGTTTGAGAGTGTTTAGTCTTTTGCCTTTCAGTTGCAAATGTTAAGTAATCTTTAGTTTTTGTTCGAAGTTCAGTGGTTTCTTTCATTGGTGCATAGGTTGTTTGATCTAATAGCGTAGTTTCTTTCTCATAAGTACCATAATCGTGTTCTTTATGGTCTGGCTCGAGACGGATAGCTTTCTTACGCTGTTGTTTTTCGACAACAATCTCATCTATAGGCGCATCGATAAGTGGTGGTAGGGTATCAGATTCAGAGCGCTTTGGTTTCAATATACTTTTTGGTGGTTGCAGTGGGGTGGCCGGGATTGATGGCATAGATTGTGTTTGCAGTCGATTGATTAAGCCGAAGCCATATTCAGCAGAGGTTTTAAAAACACCTCGCTTAAATAAATTTTTTATTTTTGAGGCTAATTTATAAATGGGATGGTCATCGTAATATTCAGTTTTGTTGCCGAGAATAAGCTTCATCCGTGTGACAAATTCAGGAGTGAATTCTCCAGTAAGCTTACCTTCGGATGTTGGTTTTAGACTTTTTCGAAATTCCTGAATAATATAATCGATCGATCGTTTATTAGTTTTTTTTATTAATTTTGTATTATAAGAGTTTAATATTGAAAATCTGATGTTTACTAAT
>JABDAE010000186.1 GCA_013289325.1 Chlamydiota bacterium | reverse complement strand
TGCTTGCGGAAGCGGTGGGATGTTTGTGCAAAGCGAACGCTTTATAGAAATGCACGAACATCGTAAAGGCAAAATTTCAATTTTCGGACAAGAAAGTAATCCTACTACTTACAAGTTGGCAAAAATGAATTTAGCCATCCGTGGTATTGATGCAAAAATTGAATTAGGCGATACCTTGATGAACGATAAATTTCCTGAACTAAAAGTAGATTATGTAATTGCAAATCCCCCCTTCAATGTAAGTGACTACAATATTAATAAGGCCGAAACACATAAATGGAAATACGGCATTCCACCAACAGGCAATGCCAACTATGCATGGCTACAGCACTTCATAAACAAGTTAGCTCCATACGGAACAGCAGGAGTTGTTTTAGCCAACGGAAGTATGAGCAGCGACATTGCAACTGAAGGACAAATAAGAAAAGAATTGATCGAAAATGATTTAGTTGATTGCATGGTATCATTACCTCCACAATTGTTTTATAACACACAAATTCCAGCTTGCTTATGGTTTTTGGCTAGAAATAAAACAACCGGAAATTTCCGCAATCGCAGTAATGAAATATTATTTATCGATGCACGCGAACTCGGCTCAATGATAAGCCGCAAGCAAAAAGAACTTTCTGATAATGACATTGCTAAAATTTCGGGCACTTACCATAACTGGCGTGGAAAAGAATCGAAAAAGAAATACAAAGACATACCAGGCTTTTGTAAATCGGCCAATATTCAGGAAGTAAGAAAAAACAACCACATTCTCACACCAGGACGATACATTGATTTTAAAGAAGCCATAGAAGATGGCGTTGCATTCGAAGAAAAAATGAAGCAACTTACTTCTACCCTTAAAGAACAAATGGAAAAAACGGCTGATTTAGATAAAGCAATTAAAAAAAATTTAAAATCAATTGGTTATGGCTGGTAAGGAATTAATCACTTACGGAGCTATTCTCAAACAGTTAAAAGAGAAAATCAAAACTGCCCAAACCAAAGCAGTTTTAGCGGTTAATAACGAGCTCCTCAAAGTGTATTGGGAAATCGGGAATGTTATTTTCGAACAGGAAAAAGAAAGTGGTTGGGGCAGCAAAATAATAGAAAAACTTGCTGTCGACTTGAAAATAGAATTTCCACACATAAAAGGATTATCCCCGCGCAACCTACGTTACATGCGCAATTTCTCTTCGGCTTATCCTCAATTTCTAATTTTGCAGCAAGCTGCTGCAAAATTGCAAAATACTGACAATCAAATAGATGTAATTTTGCAGCAAGCTGCTGCAAAATTACCTTGGGGACACCATCAGGTGTTGTTGGATAAGTTAAAAACCATCGAAGAAAGAAGTTTTTACATTCAAAAATGTGCGGAAATCGGGTGGAGCAGAAACATGATGATTCATCAAATCGAAAGCGGTTTGTACAACAGGCAGGGAGCACTCACCAATAATTTTAATAACACTTTACCTGCCCATCAAAGCGAACTTACCAAACAGCTATTTAAAGAACCTTACAATTTAGATTTCATAATGCTCGGCGAAGAAGCCAAAGAACGAGATTTAGAAGATGCGCTAATGACCCATGTAACAAAATTATTATTGGAGCTGGGCGATGGCTTTGCATTTATGGGCCGACAAAGACGATTTGAAGCAGGAGGCAAAGAATTTTTTATCGACTTATTATTTTATCATACCAAATTACGCCGACACATTATCATAGAACTAAAAATTGGAGAATTTGAAGCGGAGTTTGTAAGTAAAATGAATCTGTACTTAGGGCTGGTAGATGACGCATTGAAAGGAGAATTTGATCAACCAGCAATAGGATTAATTTTATGCAAAACAAAAAATAAAATAGTAGCCGAATATGCCCTCCGTGATACCAGCAAACCAATTGGTATTGCAGAGTATAAGATAAGTCAAGTCCTACCAGAAGATATTAAAGGAGAATTGCCAAGCATTGAAGATATTGAGCAGAAGTTGGATGAGGAAATAAACGAGAACTTAAGTCCAGTGGATACTAGATTAAAGGCTGTTAAAGAAAAAATCAAATCACTAAATACGCCGGCAATACAAACTGAATGCACACCTCAAATTTTACTGAATATATTAAATAACGGGTTAAAACCATTATACCAACAAATCATTCACAAATTAAGTTCTGAATTTGCCGAAGAATTTCTTTCACAAAAATTTAATTGGCGTTTCATTGGCAATATCGTTTCGGAGATAGACGATTTGGTCGATTTATGGAACAAAGAAAAAAATCTATCATCTGTAGCAGAAATTGAATTTAATTGTGTGTTTTTAAGATTTAAAAGAGGCGGAACAGAAGACCTAAACGAACACCTCACCCTACGATTTATCATCACCCCTACTTGGTATGGCTTCTCAATAATTAACCACAACAACCAACAACCTTTTCTAAAAAAAATGTATCATGAGGCGATTACTGCTGCTGACCAACAATTAATTATCGACTTAATGATATCTAAAGTATTAGACAAAATAGAATGGATGATGGAGAGAATCAGTGGAGCGAAATAGAAAACAAAATTAATGAGGAATGGATTCGATTGAAAAAATTAACGGCACTTATAAAATCTACTTAGGAGTTTCTCCTAAGGAAGCCGATTTGGCTATTGTTTCAATTGATTCAGAAGGTACTCCCGGAGCATTAAATCGTTATGTGTTGCAGGAATATGGTTATTCTATTGATAGATTGCCTAAAAGAGAACAACTAAAGCATGGATTTGGGACGATAACGGAAGAAAAACAAAAACCTATCATATTTGTTGTTACGGTTGCGAAGAATAGTACTGCGAAAAATTTAGAAAAAAATTTATACAATACACTGACTGAGTTTCGTGGTTGGTTTCGTAATAAAAGATTATGGATTCCACTAATGGGGTCTGGCGATGGCGGGCTAAACTTAGTTGAAAGTTATTTAATAACTGTAAGAACAATCAATAAATTTTTAAAAGAAAATTTTACTGAGACTACATTCATTATTTCCTTGCCAAACGATGAGAATGGAAAAGCATTACAAGAAAGAATAAACCAAACTTC
>JABDAE010000185.1 GCA_013289325.1 Chlamydiota bacterium | reverse complement strand
ACCCTAACAATGAATTTAGGCAAAAAACCTTAGCAGCTGCAATCTCTTCTCTTGGAAAACTGGTGAATACTTATCAATCAACGCCTAAAGAGCGAGTTTCCTCATTCTTGACACTACTTCTTAGCAACTCATATTCCGAGCAGATCGCGATGCTTACCGACAAAGATCACGATGCACTCGCGGACTTTGGCAACATGAGGGATGCCTTTATGCAGTCAGATCCTTTGCTTGATGGAAAGAAATTAAGAGATTCTCTCCACCATAGCTTCATTTGGATCCCTCTCATCAATCAAAAGAGCGTTCATGATTTTTTAGCGGCAAATGGGTATAATAACATCGTGTATCCATTGGTGAGGGGCATTGGGGTTTTCGGTCTTGGAATTGAAATCCAAAACTTCTTGACGATAAGCCTCATAGAGCGATTAAGCGCCCTTGCAATAGAGCCTGATAAGGAAAGAGCGCAGCTGCTCGGCAAAACCAAGGCATTTATCGACGATTTTAAGCATCACCCTATTCCAGCAGCCGATGAAACCTCTTTAGATGGCTTTTCGACATATTTTTTAGCTATGAGCGCGCTGATCGACAAGCACTTTGCAGGAGAAAATATCGACAGAGGTTGCAAAGAGCTGGATAACTCGGAGATGCTTATACTCTATCCTCAACTGATGCGCCGTTTAGAAAAGCAATTTGTCAAGCACTATTTCACTCGAATAGTGCTTCTAGAAAGCAAAGATAACACACAAAAAAGTTTTATCGAAGATAGCCTTGAGGCTGTCATGGAAGCAAATATGGAAACAGAAGAGGGAAAGGCCGCTGCCTTTCAAAAATTGGATGCGATACAGCTCTCTTTAAGTCAAGCTAATGCTCCTACATTCTGGAAATGGGTGGGAATACTCGTTGCTGAACTCGATAAACAAGAAGCAGAAGATCTCTTTAATGCCCATGAGCTTGGGGAAATTCGACTCACACTCTGCAAGACATTGAAGGCGCTCCAGGAAAAGAACGCCGCAAAAAATGCCTCCTGGTGTGTGGTCGCTTAAAACCCAACCTGCCACTTGAATAGATATAATGTAATCCGCGCTTCCTTAACCAAGGAGGCGCGATTACATTATGTCTAATACGTCGCTACCAAATCTTTATTAAAATGATAATAGCGCAGTGATTAAAACCTCTTGCTGCATTGGTGATAATTGGTGGTGGTGGCCTCGAGCAGATAGCTGCCAATGGCACTCATCATATAGGATAGCCAGCCATAACTTTTCTTTAATTAAATTAAGTAAAAAGGTCTTTAAGCGAAATCTCATTATGGACAAGTTCTTTAGACCATAAATTTTGCTTGATACCAACCGTTGTGATCATCGCGAGAAAGGTCTGTTTACCAAGATTTGCATGATTTTCAAAGACATCGATTTTTTTCATGAGCTGTTTGGCGTAATCTTTATCGATCAGAAATGGTTGGTTGGAATATTTAATTTCGCAGATGGTTGTGATCCCATCTTCTCTATCGAAAAGAAGATCGATTTCTGCCCCATTTTCATTAGAATCCTTTTTAGAGAGGGAGCGCCATCTTCCAGTATGGGCAGCAATTTTTCCAATTCCTAGCGCGTATCTAATTTGTTTGATATGTTTTAAGCAAATGTTTTCAAAAGCATAACCACTCCAAGCTTTTACTGAAGGGGTATTCACCAAGTTCTGCCAATATCCTTCAGCATCAATTCTAACACCAGAAGTGAGAAGGGGTTCTATCCATTTTAAATGGAATAAAGAAAACTCATCGATGACCTTATAAGAGTGATCTCTTTGCTTTTTTCCATAAGGGAGATAACTTTGTATAAAACCGGAAGATTCGAGTTCTTGTAAGCGTTTGTTGAGTGATCCACCCGATTTTATTCCTGTCGCACGTATCAGTTCTTCTCTTGTGATTTCATTGCCATGGTTTACAATTTGTCTCACGATATTTAAATTCATCTCGGCTTGCTCAAAGAGAGCTTCAAAGAGATTTGAAAATTCGTTATAAAGAAGTCCATTTTTATGAAAGCATATGGCTTCAATATTTTGTGCTGAGGAAAGACCCTTTTGGATAGCTTTAAGATAGTAGGGAATTCCCCCTATTGCCATATAGATATCGAGTATTTGTCTTTGATTTAACTTAATGTTAAGGCTTTTCAAAAATGCTTCGGTCTCTTTTAAGAGATAAGGTTCTAGCAAGATTTTTTTTGTAATCCGCTTGTGAAGACCTCCTTTTGCATAAATGAGTTTATCAAGAATCCATGATGCGGCAGAACCGCAGGCAATTAAAATTAAGTTTGTGAGCTTGCTCCAATGTAGATTCCAATAATAATCTAATGACTGAAGCAGTCCAGATTTCTTTGTGGCCATCCAAGGAAGTTCATCAAGAAAGATGATGATTTTTTTTGATTTTGGGGCAGCAATTAATTCTTTTGTTAAAATATCAAAAGCATCATCCCAATTTTTTGGAGTGCTGAGGGGCACACCTTTAAAAAACGTACTCGATAATACTTTCATAAAGTTCTCAAGCTGTTTTTTTAATGGCTTATCTTTGGCGCCTGATGCTTCTAGATAGATGCCTTTATTGGAAAAGTATTCGCGTATTAAAAACGTTTTTCCAACACGTCTACGACCATAAACTGCGATAAATTCAGCCTCTTTGGATTTCCATACGTTATACAAAATTTTAACTTCTTTTTCCCGGCCTATAATTTTAATGCTCATTTTTTGGTCCTTTAAACTTAAGAAAGTTATGGCTCGCTATAAATATAGGATAGTCAGCCATAACTTTTTTTGCAAGGAAGTTATGGCTGGGTATAAACATGTGATAGACAGCCATAACTTTTTTTTCGATAGAGTTGTGGCTCGCTATAAATATAGGATGCCCAGCCATAACTTTCCAAGAATATCTTTCAAGGACCTTAAAATAAAAAGCCTTCCGATGTGAAATACGGGGTGATTTTTTGAAAGAGGATGTTGGATATGCTCCATCAGCAACTAAGTCCAATTCCTATTTCTCATCAAAATCAAGGAATAGTACTATCCGTAAATATGGAAAATAGATTATTTAGAACGAATTTACTACCTCGTGAACGCGTACG
>JABDAE010000184.1:784-3150 GCA_013289325.1 Chlamydiota bacterium | reverse complement strand
AGCTGTAACGGCGGCAGTGACCAAGGAGCTAAAGTAAGACATGCAGATTCTCATCTGACTCTTTCCTCATCAGATGATCCAACTTCTTTTGACCCTCGCCTATCGCGCTCCCTTCAATCGGGAACTTACTTAAGGATGCTCTATGAAGGGCTAATGCGCGTTGACTTAAACGGTAAAGTAAGGCCGGCAATAGCTGAAAAAATTACTGTATCAGATGATCTTAAGACATATACCTTTCATCTTAGACAAGCGCATTGGTCAGATGGGTCAAAAGTGACTGCACACGACTTTGTAAATACTTGGAAGAGCCAGCTCTCCCCCACTTTCCCTGCGCCAAATGCCTACCAGTTTTATGTCATCAAAGGTGCAAAAGAGGCAAAGACTGGAAAAATTTCATTAGATTCCAAAGAGATTGGAATTCATGCACCTACTGCTGACACCTTGGTTGTGGAGCTAAACTCTCCTACCCCCTATTTTTTAGACCTTCTCTCTTGCCATTTCTTCTTACCCGTTCACTCTAGCTTGCAAAGTGAGAGCGCGCATCAAAAGACGCATGGAGTTTTGATTAGTAATGGACCATTTAAACTCACCTCTTTTCAGATGAGAAATGGGTTTACCGTAAAAAAAAATGAAAATTATTGGGATAAATCCAAAGTCTTTCTTAGTACAATCACAGTGCAGATTGTAAATGATAATCCGGCCCTTCAGCTCTATAAAAAAGGGCAAATCGATTGGGTTGGCTCTCCAATGATGAGCCTTCCACGAGATGCGCTCCCCTCCTTAAAAGCCTCTCACAATCTTCACGTCATGCCAAGTGGCGCAACCCTTTGGATCAAGATGAATACAGACAAAGGGTTATTTAACAACAAGTCGCTGCGCAAAGCCTTTAGCCTTGCGATCAATAGACAAGAGATCGTCTTGCATATCACGCAAGGCAACGAAATCCCAGCTCTTGCGATAGTGCCAAAAAGCTTTGGCCTACTAAAAAACCATTACTTTGATGATGGAGATGTATCTAAGGGAAAGGAGCTGTTTTCACAAGCTCTTAAGGAAATGAATATGGAGAAAAAAGATCTCCCTAAAATTACGATCCACTACTCATCTTCTGCCGAAAGACTGCATAAAATTGCACAAGCTCTTCAACAACAATGGAAGAGCGCTTTTGACATCCACATAGATATTGCAAGTACTGAGGGCAAACTTCTTCTGGATAAAATAAATAGTGGCGATTTTCAGATGACACTTGGAGAGTGGTATGCAGATATTGATGACCCTGTTAATTTCCTAGAAATCTTTGCCTTTAAAGAAAACCCCACAAATAAAACGGGTTGGGAAAATCCACAGTACCAAAAGCTTCTCTTAGCTTCCCAAATTGAGACTGATCACAGTAAACGAGCGCAACTTCTTACTGAAGCTGAAGAGATTTTGCTAAATGAGCTTCCTGTGACACCCATCTATTACCCAGCTTATAACTACTTATATGTGCCCAATTTGCAAGGTGTCTATTTTTCATCGCTTGGATTTTTAGACTTTAAAGAGGCTAAATTTAACGAATGAAGAAATTTATTCTTAATAAGTGCATTTTCGCTTTGCTCTCTGTTGTGTTGGTCTTCGTATTCACGTTTATCCTTATGCTGCAAATTCCTGGAGACCCCTTTTTAGATGAACAAGGAGTGCCAACAGAAATCTACGAATCCTTAAAAAATCATCATGGGTTAAACGATACTGTATCTTTACAGTTTTTAAGGTATTTAAAAAATGTTTTTAGCCTAAACTTTGGTTTCTCATTAGTGTATAAAGGACTTAGCGTAAGAGAGATCATCGCCTCTAACCTTCCTGTTTCCTTAACGCTTGGTCTTCAAGCCATTGTCTTATCTATTCCACTTGGACTCTTCATTGGCATCTATGCAACCCTTAAAAAAAACACATGGCAAGAAAAAATTGTCATGCTCTTAGTAATTGGAGCAATTTCTTTGCCAAATTTTATCCTTAGCACTTTTTTGCAATATGTACTCGCCATTAAGCTAGACCTTCTGCCGGTCGCGCGCTATGAAAACTTTTCTCAAACAATTATGCCAACTCTTGCCTTAAGCGCCCTACCCACAGCATTTATCGCAAGACTTACCCTTGCAAAATTAAGCGATGAATATGAAAAGCCCTATGTAGTAGCCGCCCGGGCAAAGGGACTATCGGAAAGCAAAATCCTTTTTCGCCATGTCTTGCGCAACATTATGCCGCCAATCCTTTCCTACATTGGTCCACTTTCGGCCCAAGTCATGACAGGAAGCTTCATCGTCGAAAAAATATTTGCTATTCCTGGACTTGGCACATGGTTCATCAATAGCGTGCTTTCAAGGGATTATCCG
>JABDAE010000184.1:0-774 GCA_013289325.1 Chlamydiota bacterium | reverse complement strand
TTTTATTATCGATCTGCTATGCTTTGTACTCACCCCTCAAAGCCGCACAACCCATATTCAAAGTCGTATATGAAAATTCTCCTCAGCAACGATGATGGTGTATCAGCTACTGGACTTGCTGTTTTGGCGCGCAGACTAAAAGAGATTGGGAGCGTGACAGTCGTTGCCCCTGATCGGGATTGCACAGGAGCTGCCAACTCGCTCACACTCATTAATCCATTGAGAACCACAACGCATGAAAATGGCTTTATTAGCGTCAATGGCACCCCAACAGATTGTGTGCATTTGGCGGTCACTGGCTTATTAAATGAGTTCCCCGATATGGTCGTGTCTGGAATCAACCGAGGCGCTAACTTAGGCGATGATGTCCTTTATTCAGGAACTGTAGCAGCTGCCGTTGAGGGTAGACATTTAGGGGTATCTTCGCTTGCCATTTCGTTGGTCGGCCCTGAGTACATACACTATGAGACTGCAGCTGAAATAACAAAGCAGCTCATTTTAAAGCTAAAAACCGACCCACTCCCCAATCAGTCTATTTTAAATGTGAACGTGCCAGACATTCCCTTATCGGAAATTCAAGGGATACAAGTGACAAGGCTTGGAAAGCGTCACCTGACTGAAAAGAGCTGCAAAAGTATAGATTGTAGAGGAAGACCCATCTATTGGATAGGGGAAGCTGGCGCTGAAGATGAAGGAGGACCTGGCACTGATTTTCATGCGATCAATTTAGGCTTTGTCTCTATTACTCCCCTACATATCGATCTCACATACTAC
>JABDAE010000183.1 GCA_013289325.1 Chlamydiota bacterium | reverse complement strand
ATTACTGCAGCGACAAGCCAAGGGATGGCTAAAACGATCGCGATGATTTCAGCCACATAGAATGGAATCATGATGACAACGCAGGTGACGGCAAAAAGCGCAGCTGCTAAAAGCGATTTATGAAGGGCAAAAACGCTCCATTTTTCAACAAACGACTCCCTTGCGTAGCGAAGGTCAATTTTTTCCCCTTTATGTGTGTGAAAGCGCCTTTGCAGCCTTTCTAGCCGATCGGCCTTTAGGCTGCTAATCGCTTTTTTCATAGGGCGGTGAAAATAGGGGATTTTGCTGAGCGCTGCATCTATTGCCACATCAGCTGCTTCAAGAGAGAGATCGTAAAAGTTAAATGGCAATATGGAATCTTTATTGGCAATAAAGCAGGCAGTGAGTAAGTGATGGCGACGCAAGTGAACCATTTGCTTTGGCAAAAGATTCTTTTCTCCAAGATCTGTGGCCACTTCTAAATACTCTTGCCTTGCGCGGTAGGCGGCCTTTGTTTCCCCGCGATGCCTTTCGAGCATCTTTCCTATAGAGGTCAACTTAATTTTCTTTCTATTCGGTATGCCTGCTAATACAGCATTAATGTAAGGAGAAGGAGCTTGATTAGCTCTCTCAATCATCGCATAAACCGGGCAATTGATCGACTCAAGAGAGAGGGGAGTCATCTGAGGCTGCCTGCTTGTAGCCTCAAAATAATGATCCACATCTGCCATTCGATTTGTATAATGGGTATGCGCAAGATCTGAAAAGTGCACATAGGGGTTTATCGTAAGAAGCGCTTTAATATCCCCAATATCGATCGAATAATTACTAAGCATTGACTCTTGACCATTTCGCACGGCGAGCGTGTGCAAGATGGCGCGGCTGACCGCAAGAGCTGCAAAGCGATTGGCGTGTGTGGCTTTAGGAAGAAGGTTTAGATGCGCTTCTGCTAAGTACTCTGTTAACTTATACACTTGGTTGCTGTAGGCCAGGATCTGATCTTGCGCAATCCCATTCCAAAAATTACCTTGATGAGCTGCTGGAATTGGGATCTCGTGAAAAATTTGCAACACCACTTGCTGCAGCCTTTCAAAGTCTTTGGCGATAAATAATTGATCGCAAAGGCTCACCCATCTGCCAAAGTTTTCCTCATTTGTTTTTTGGTCATCACACCAGATGCCAACTCTTAAGATCTCACTAATGACTTCTTTTCCGCTAGGAGCAAGCGTTGCTTTTAATTGACTAAGCTTTTCAATCGGGGGATGAAGAATAGTTCCATGCGTTTTGCCTTTGCCAATTTTAAGCGATTTTTTGATTTTATCTAGTTCAATTGATTTTTCAGCTTTTGTAAGAGCCTCCATAATCGGCTTAAATAAGGCGGTGAGCTTTTCAACTTCTCCAGGGGATAGATGAAGAGCTTCTTTTTCTTGTTCTAATGATTTGACGAGCGTCTGCACCCCGTCGCGAAGCAAGATGCGCCCCGTTTCATATGTTTTTAGGTTTTTTTTGTGGTTTTCAAAGAAGCGAAGTAAAGCTGTGGCTTGCATTTGCTTTTCAAGAAATAGATAGCGACTTGGATCTTTGACCTTTAAATAGACCATCGTTAGTTTGACTGCGCTATTGTACTTATCTGCCACAATTTCTGTTTCTCTATCAGCAGGCGATACAAGTTCTATAATATCGCTTGGGACCCCTTCCTGGGGTGTATGCGGTCTTAAATCGGGTAAGAGGCGAAAGATTAGCTCTTCTTTACTTAAAGAAGAATCAGCACTTGTCAAAAGGGTAGCCATTTCTGTCATGCCACCAAGCCCACTGCTTATCAGATAACGCACAAGGGCATTGTCATCGGCAAGTGTTAGGTGATGTGTGAGCTGCTCTTTTAAGTAGGCAGCTTTTTCAAGTTGAGAGGCGTCATTTCCAGGACCTTGCCGTGCGTTTTGCTCACCTTCATGTGATCTGACGTCGTGTCCTGGTTCAACGTAGGAGCTTAGCAAATGCATCGCCAAGAGTGGCTTCAAAAACAAGTCGACATTTACGACATCTTCACTATTTCTTTCGTCTAAAATAATTCTTGGAGACATTTTCAAGATGGCCGGGTCATCTGAGGGAGAAGTTTGATGATACTGGCTTAAAATAGGGTCGATATTGATTATCTCTAATTTGATAGAGCCGTTTTCTTTCTTTTCAACTTCTAAAAGCATATTCCGCACCTTGCCCCCCTCAAACCAGCCTATGGGAAGTAAAAGTGCATCGCCGCTTTTCATCGCCTTAATTTTCTTGGAGATCGATTTAGCCATTCGATTGACGCATGCTGTCTGCTTGCTTGGGCTAAGCTTGCGGATCAGCTCCATGTGCCTTGCCATTGCAGCTGCATCTTTATACCTTTTGCAGACATCTTGTAGCTCTTTTGTATCGGCAAGCTCTTGAAACATCAGATGGACGGCATTGAGCGCAGAGGAAAATGGGTGCTGCTGTAGCTCTTCAAGAGTGGGTAACGAATGGGCATGCAGAAGGTGGATCATAAATTCTGAGCTAAGCTCTGGGAATTTCTTTTTTGCAATCGGTTGAAGCAGCTCGTAGGCTACTGTAAATATATGGCAGATTAAAAATCCAACTTGCGAGATGGCGCCGACAGCTGCAGAAAACTTCAAACCCACTAATTTTGAAGAAGTCGATTGGATAAAGGCATGCACGTTTAAGACATGAAAGGGGGAGAGCTGATGGCGAATAAGCATGAAGCGGTCGTGAATGGCTGCTTTAAAGTACTTCCATCTCGTCGCTTTTGTTCTTGGGATGTTTTGCGCAATGGAATCAAATAATGTAAGATCAAGAGTTGGCCCAAACTCCTTTAAGAGGGTATTGACCGATAATGACTTGATCTTTTTATTTCGGTGCCATAAGGTGACATGGCTTTGATCGATTGTGAATTTGTCAGCTTCTGCAGCTCGCACGGCATCTCTTGCACTTGCTTGCATTTTTTCAAAGGCTTTGGAAACAATTTTCTTTATTTCATCATGGCTTCTATTGACTTTCTTATATTTAACTTCTATTGTAAATTCTCTAGCATCGGCTACGTTTCTTTGACCTGTGTAAATATGTCGACTGCTCATCTCTTATACCTTAGTATTTAAATAATTACAAAATTACTGCAATTATGCATTATTAGATCATTTTTATCAACT
>JABDAE010000182.1 GCA_013289325.1 Chlamydiota bacterium | reverse complement strand
ACTGTCTTCCACAGATTCTTTAACACCATTGACGTGGATCAAAACGGTTCGATAGGAAAACTGTTTAGGAAGATGAAGGCGTTTCACTTTTTCAGATACTTCATCGACCACTTCATTCCCAATCTCATTTTTAGAGCATTTGATTTCACAGATATAAACAGTGTTGTACTGGGTTTGGATTAAGTAATCGATCTGACACCCTTTTTGTTTGGAATTAGGTCTTTGAAAAAAAGGATTATCGCTCTCGATTTGGCTTGGATCAATTTTTAAGGCCTGTTTAATTAAATGTCTATTGCTCAACACAAGGTTTTTTACCTGTAAGCCCATCATGGCCTGCCAACCTTTTAAATGTGTTAAGTGAATTGTTGCCATATCGCCTGATTCAATCTTTGCTCGATTTGGCAAAATGTATTTTAAATAAAAACGGGAATAATTATCCTTTAAACGGTAATGACTTAAGTTGGACGTTTTTCCGTTTTGTATGTTCCATGTGTAATCCCGTGAGACAAATCCAGATTTGATAAGATCTTCTAAATACTCCGATATATCCCCACCCATTTTTAATCCTATTCTTTGACAAACGGTACTTAAATCCGCTATCCCTTCAGCCAAAACGGTAACAATATTTTTATATAGAACACTTCTTGAAGAAAAGAGATCGGAAAAGATTTTTTCAAATTCATTAAACAATATACCAGCCTTATCAAAACACATGCGGCGAATATTGTCTTCTGCTGAGAGCAAAGGATTGAGCTGTTCCAGATATCTAGGAATGCCTCCTGTCACGGCGAGCAATTTCAGTTTCTCATATGAGGAAATCCGATCATTTCCTAAACCCCAAAATTCCGCGCAATCGTAGAGCGGTAACTCCTCTAAAGTCAGTGTTAACGACTCTCTTCCCAAAAATCCTGTGCTACTGAGAATGTTTTTCTCTATCCAAACTGTTGCCGAGCCACATATTGCCAAGATGAGCTGATCATTTTTTTTTAAATACAAATCCCATGCATTTTTTAATTTTCCCAAAAAATGGGGATCATCTTCACCCATCCATGAAATTTCATCTAAGATAATGAGCACACGTCCACGGTTTGTATATCGTGAAAGCTGCCAGAATAAATCGCTCCAGTCCTCCTTTTTAAAATTTGTCGAATTGGTTTGACGCAACAGCTGACCTGCAAATTCATCTCTTTGAGATTGCGCTGTGATTCCTTCATTAGGTGGTAATCCTGAAAAGATAAAGGATTTGTGGACAGACTGAGAAAACTCTTCCAGTAAACGGCTTTTGCCAATACGACGCCTTCCTTTGACTACAACCATGCTAGCTGAGTTTTTTTTCAATAAGCCTTTAAGTGTTAAAAGCTCTTCCTTTCTTCCAATAAACTTCATAAATTGTTCCTGTCTCAAGAAATGGCATTTTATCTATTTCTTGAGATTTTATATACGAAAAAATCAAAAGTATTCAGATGTTCCTTTGCATATCATGAAATTTACTATTTTTGGTGCATTATAGATGTGTTTTTTCAAATCTCAAAAAATAGATAAATGGCTGTTTCTTGAGATTTATGCTACTATTCTTCCCTATAAGTTGGGCCCCGTTGATGATTATTTTGGGCAAGGGCATGGGATGAATTATGCAAGAGGTTTAATTGAGATGGCTTTAATAAAAAACTGTGCATCCTAGCTCCTTTTTTCAAGCTCTTGGGGAAGCATTTGAAAGCAATTGCCAGCCAAATAAAGAAAGCGCAAATTTTTTAGGCGCCCCACCGATGTTGGAATTTCAGCTAATGCGTTGTGATTTAAATCCAAAACCTGCAGGTGAAATAGATTTCCCACACTCTCTGGAAGGGAAGATAGGCGATTGACGCTGAAATTAATACTTTCAAGCTCACTCAACCTAAAAAATTCCTCGGGAATTGTTTTAAGCTTATTTTTGTAGATGCTAAAGCGCTTCAGACGAATTAATTGAGTCAAACTTGCCGGAATTTCATTAATTTGGTTATTATCCAACCATAACTCTTCAAGGTCTGTTTGCTTAAAAACTTCATCTGGGATAAGCTTAAGCTTATGTCCCGTTAGATCCAGCGTTTTTGAAGACATTTTTTGACCCTAAAGATTTGAAAATCTACATTATACTTAAACAAGAGTTTTTCATGACAAAAGATTTAGTCTTAGCCTTCTCTCCCATTTATGTAGGGGTGATGGGACCTGGCAATGCGACTGTCAAACAAGCCGAAGATGCCTATCATCTAGGCAAAGAAATTCGAGCGCGTAAGTGGATTCTCGTCTCAGGAGGTACCAATAAGGGAGTGATGAAAGAGGTTAATAGAGGCGCTTGTTACATGGCACGCGAAATTGCCAAAAAACTCGGTATATCAGATCCAGCAGAAATCAACCCTATGGCAATCAGCATTCTTCCGGAAAGCGGTCGTTCCCAAAATAGCCCGTACGATCGCCTTTCCATTCCAACAGGCGTAGGTCAAGGTCGAAACGCCATAAATATCCACTCAAGTGATTATGTGATTGCCTTTGAAGGGGGGAGCCCCGGCACATCCAGTGAAATCTCTTTAGCCATTAAGCTCAATAAACCCGTTATCCTTTTAAACCCGTCAGAACTTACAGAAAACTATTTTACAAAAATGGACTCAAAGCTTGTACATGTCGCAAAAGATGTAGGAGCTGTCTTGGCAATTGTCGAAAGACTCATTACAACATCAAAATTATAATCTGGAGTATACATTCAAGAATAGACTTCTTTCAAAACTCCATTTGGTTGCGAAAGAAGTCTAATATAACCAATAGCATCAATGAATTTGGACAACTGGTTTTAGGTCAGTAATTTGCCACTGCCATGAAAATTCCAAACGAACATAACGCATTCATCTTGAAATTGAACTTTTCCCTATACAATCGATTTGACCAAACATTGCATATAATCATTGTGGTAACTGCAAAACACGGAAATACAATTCCTTTTTCAAATGGAAGCGCAAATTTTGTTGCTAAAAGAAGCAAATATGTGGATCCAAAATTTGCGACTCCCCCTAAACTACCATAAACGATTTCACTCTTTTGAAGTCTTTTCATTTTTTGTAAAAACATGACTGCCCGCATAAGGAAAGAAGCTCCAAAAATCTGCACCCCATCTTCAGGAAACCCATCTTTTGTTCCCGGTACAAGTTGGCAGATATCCCAAGCTTTAAGCTCATATGGAGGATCCAATTCA
>JABDAE010000181.1 GCA_013289325.1 Chlamydiota bacterium | reverse complement strand
TAGAGCGGCCTTCTTCAATGGATCGCGAAGAAACATCCAAGAAATAAGCGTTTTGTATTAAACTTGTGAGACTTGGCACTCTTTACTCCTCATCGTACTTGCAGCTGCATAGGGCCTTCCATTTCTGTAGTATTTGTAAGTGGAAAAAGCATTAATCCAATCTGCTCTTGCTCTAATCTTGTGAAAGAATCGAAGGTCCCATTTATAGTCGGTGCTTCTCCTTCCAATGTCAGGTGGAGGATTTCCTTAATCACATTTCCGTTCCCAAGCACCCGAATTTGCATATTTCGGTAACCCATGAGATCGAGTTCTGTAAGTTGTCTAATGGAAAATAAAGTATTGACTTCAGTATTACAGTCCATCCATGAGGGCAAAGTTACAACCATTGGTGCATAACGTTGACTTCCACAAAAGATTTTTTCATACATTTTCCCCAATCTCTTCTTATCCCTCACATAAGCTTGCACTTTCCGAATGTCTTTTACCTCTGTTTTCAATTCATAAATAAAATGCTCTCCTAGCCTCACATGGATATGATTACTTTTCCATTTCTTCTTGGCAAGTGTATCCAAAATGAGTGCCCGGTTTTTATATCCTGAATAAAGCATCCCAAAGGCACTTAACGTTGGCCCTACTACCTTCATTACCTTGGCTAAATACGACTCGCCAATGACTGTGACCGTAAATTGCCCTCTGGTTTCAACTCTTCCATCACTCGCGATGATACTTAAAGCAGTTGAAAAGTCTGCAAATGTCCCCGTATCGCCAGGAGTTGGCTTTCCAAAAAAGGTACGCTTGCCGGCATCAAAAACAAGCCACAAAGGCAAGCCTTGCGCCTTATACGTCATCAGATCTGCATTTGGGTCGACAAATACATTATCTGGCATGACGTACTTGAAGTTTTCGTTCACCATAGCCTTCTGTGTGGAAATTGGATTTTGGTAGAGAGGTGCTAAATTTCCTCCGACGCTTAAGGCAAATGAAGTGGAGGTAATGCCAGTGGGCGTAGTTCCTTCAATCGTCACCATATAATTGCTTCGATCTAACACACTTGAATTTCCTGAAAGGTTTAGTCGATTCAGACGAGTAATAATTTGTAAGCCACTATTGCCATCGGCTACATAAGCAGTAGTTCCTACGACCTGAACTCCAGTGGCAGCTCCTGGAGTATCGTAAGACCCGACAAAAGTGGGGTTATTCGGCTTTTCGACATTGATGATAGTGAGTCCACTAGCAGCATTGGCTAAATATGCAGTCGTTCCGACGACTTGGACGCCAGAGGTCGTTCCAGGATAAGTCCCAATCAGTTTAGGAAGATTTGGCGTAGTGATGTTAATAATTTTTAAACCATTCCCTGCAAAGGGGACATAGGCGGTCGTACCGATGACTTGAATTCCAAGCGCTGCCCCAAGCACAATAGTCCATCCCCCCAGAATCGTCACGGTAGGTGTCGGAATATTGTATGTCCCGATCAAAGTGGGATTACTCGGCATTGCAATGTTAATGATATGTAAACCACTCGTATAATCTGCGACGTAGGCAGTGGTTCCTATCACTTGGACTGCACGGGCGCTACCCGGAGTATCATAAGTCCCAATCAGAGTAGGACTGCTCGGCGTTGCAACATTGATAATTTGTAAACCACTCGTATCATCTGCCACGTAGGCAGTAGTCCCAACGATTTGAATTCCAAAGGCGCTACCCGGAGTATTATAAGTCCCAATCAGAGTAGGACTACTTGGCGTTGCAATATTCAAGATAGCCAAACCACCTGTGCCATTTGCGACATACGCGATATTCCCAATAACTTGAACTCCCATGCCAGCTCCAGTATAGGTGCTGATCAAAGTAGGAGTGCTTGATGAGGTAACGTTAATGATTTTTACATTAATAAAATTGGGCACATAGGCGATATTTCCCACAACTTGAACACCAAGCGCGTTTCCAAAAGTGTTATAACTAGATGCAACTGGGTTTAATTGACTCGTTAGCCAACTAGGGCTCCTAGTCATTTTTTGCTCAATAAATCCACCATTTGCTTCCGTGAAAAATTCGTGACTCACTTGAAAAAAAGCTCCAGGGACAGCTACCTGGTCTTCAAGAGGCAATGCGGTAGGGATTGCTCTTACTCTCACAATCCTCTGGGACATATCTAATTGAGGTTCCACTTTTATTGGTAGAGAACTCGCATTAAAATACTTGCTCGCACAATAAATCCCAGCTGTACCCAAAAGTGCAGCCGTACCAAAAACGGCAGTCTTAAATCCTGATTTGTAAGAGGTAAAGACCTGTTCAATAGATCTGGAGTACAGTGGTGAAGAGGTATGTAATGGTTGGGTGTTTTGCATTGAACAATTGATGCTGGCCATTTTTTATTCCATCCCTAACGCTTGCATTTCATAAGTTGTATTTGAAATCCCATCTCTTTCAATTTGATGTTCACTATGTGTAGGAAAATGCAATAATTCAATCCTCTCCTGTTTGACCAAAGGGTCAAAGGTGACACCTAAGGTCGATTGGGCACCTTCACACTCAAGTTTTAATAACTCTTGAATCACCCCATCACCCCCTAAAACCCTAATTTGCATATTGCGATGAGCTACAAGATTGGCTTCTTGTAGAGTTCCAATTGAACATAACATATTGTCTTGAGAATCATACCTCATCCACTTTGGTAAATTGAAAGCAAGCTCCACATAACGCTCTCTTCCACACAAAACTTTTTCAGACATTTTCCCTAAAAATCCTCTATCTCTCACATAGACTTGAATTTTTCGAATATCCTTAGGATGTGTTTTCAAGGCATACGTAAAATCTTCTCCCAGTTTCACACTCACAAGGTTTTTTTTCTATTTTCTTTTAGCAAGGGGATTTAAGAATAGTGCCCGATTCTTGTAAGCAGAATAAAGCACCCCAAGTCCACTTAAGGTAGGCCCTACAACTTTAACCACTTTCACAAAATAGGAATCTCCTGTTACAGTGACCGTAAATTGTCCTGTTGTTTCTAATTTCCCATTACTTGCGATTACAGTGACAAGCGTTGACTGATCTCCATAAACACCAGTATCTTGAGAAGTAGGTTGTCCTGAAAAGGTGCGCCTATTGCCTTCAAAGACTAACCAAGCGGGAAGATCTTTAACTTTGTATGTCATCGCTTTTCCACTTGGATCTACAAACACATTGTCTGGCATGATATAATTAAAGTTTTTATCCACCACAGCTTGCTGCGTGGATATCGGATTTT
>JABDAE010000180.1 GCA_013289325.1 Chlamydiota bacterium | reverse complement strand
GGGATTTTAGTTTCGAAAGAAGTCTAATATTAGACTTCTTTCGAATACTTTCGGTATAGCTACTTTTCTTAGCGAGGCAAAGGGCATAGGCAGAGGTAAAGGGATTTTAGTTTCGAAAAAAGTCTAATTAATCTGCAATACAGCTGATCCGACGAGCTTTCCCGTTCTGATGGCTGTAAGGGCTAGATTGGCATCTTCAAGAGCAAATGAGGAAACTGTAATTTGCAGATTTAGTGTTTTGACAAGCTGCATAAAGTCAAGGCCATCTTGCCGTGTTAAGTTTGCAACAGATGAGATAGAGCGCTCTCCCCAAAGAAGGGAATAGGGAAAGGAGGGGATATCGCTCATATGAATACCTGCGCTAATGACCCTGCCCCCTTTTTTTGTCGCCTTAAGGGCTTCTGGATACAAGGCGCCAACTGGCGCGAAAATAATGGCGGCGTCAAGTGCGACTGGTGGCAATTGATCAGAGCCTCCTGCCCACGTGGCGCCAAGAGTTATGGCAAAGCTTTGAGTTTCTATATCTTGAGGACGAGTAAACACATACACTTGTTTTTGCAGCGCACATGCCACTTGAATTAAGAGATGAGCAGCTGATCCAAATCCATAAAATCCTATGGTTTTCACATCCCCTGCTAATCTAAAAGCGCGATAGCCAATTAACCCTGCGCAAAGTAAAGGGGCAGTATGAAGATCGTCATATTCTTTTGACAATGGTAAGACAAAATCCTCATGTGCCGTGCAATATTCTGCGTAGCCTCCATCTCGCATATACCCTGTATAGACAGCCTTATCGCAGAGATTTTCCTTTCCTAGAGTGCAAAATTCACAAGCTTGGCAACATGATCCAAGCCAAGGAATGCCCACTCGATCGCCCACCTTATGCTTAGTGACACTTACCCCCAATTGATCCACGATTCCAACGACTTGATGGCCCAAGATGAGGGGTAATTTGGGACTTAGGAGCTCTCCATCGACAATATGCAAATCTGTGCGGCATACTCCGCAGGTCTTCGTCTTGATTAAGACTTCAAATGGTTGAGGAATCGGACAAGGGATATCCTTTAAAATCAACGGTTTCCCTACTTCTTCAAATACCATCGCGCGCATATTAATCTGCCTTCTTTGTTTTAAAGCTTGGTGATTAAAGGGATAATAGCCGTCTCATTTGCAAATGCAGTTTGCCCTTCTAGCTTTTTTTCAGAAGGGATGATGAGTTGTTCTTGGTAGTCTAAATATGGGTTTGTGATGACGTGGTCAAAAAATTTGGGATCTTCATAAAGCGATATAGGACTTAAGAAGTAGCTCGTCAAGCGACTGCCTGGATGTGAGAGTCGATCTTTCCAAAAGCTGATGAAGTGAATAAACTTTTCGATTTCTTGACTTGTCGATTGGGCCATTTCTTTTTCAGAGGCTTTTTCATCTGTGGAGATAGAAAATTTCTTTAACGCCCTTTTGTACTGTTTATCAGTGATGAATCGGTATTTTTTTAACGTTGTGAAAAACGTCAAAAGCTCCCCTTTCTGATGTTTGCCAATCTCTTCATAAAATTGATCAACTTCACTGTCTGAGTAGGTGATGGTCATCTGCGCAAGCTCCCCTTCTAAGGCCTTAAGCAATTGTGTGGCATGCGTTGCAATGGATTTTACCTCTTCTTGCGGCTGTCTTTGCCACAGCTCTTTTTCAAGAACATCAGGAGGGTCGTTGTAGAAGACGGCATCAAAGGTGCCAAGGAGTTTTGTTTTACTTTGAAGAGCCTCTTCCCAAGAAGATTGCACAATTTCAATAGATCCAATTCCTATCCCTTTTGCCCACTTTTGTGCCTCAGCTGCTACTAAGGGATGGCTTTCAATGATGATGTGTCTTGTGGGTTTAAAAGATTGAATTTCTTTGGCGGCCGTACCATCGCCAAATCCAATTTCTATGACTTCTTTACAAGGTTTTAAGGTGTTGATGAGACGATGGATATATTGCTTTTTCCATTCGCCATAAAGGGGATTAATATTGATCGTCATGGTTGTATGAGTTGATAGAAGTCCTTTTTTAAAGAACGTGTACTATCTTTTGGGTTAAGGATTATTTTTAAGACGTAAGAGACTCTCCATGGGGGCCTAACAGAAGGCATTATAGAAGGAAGATGTGATTGTTCTATTCCGTGGATGATATTGCCTTCAAAAAGGCAAAAGCGCATGTGGTGGCAGGTGGATGTAAAAGCAATGGTCCCATCTTGTTTGCAAAAGATCGATCCTAAGCCATATTCGGGAAGAAAGTTAACAGATGTTGCAAATAACATGATGGTAATTAGCCAAGGCCTTCCCTTTTCTCCATTGATAAAGGTTTGAGGATGTATATGTTTGTTTTGGCTGGGGTAAAGAATGGGCACTTCAAAGCAGAGTCCCTCTTTTTCTGTATTGTAATCTTCGTGTTTGCCAAAGGTTTCACTTTCTTTAGAGAGCTTTTCCACTAGGTTCGTTGCAAAGGTTGGGACTAAGACTTCTTGGTCATATAGCTCCCATGGCAAAGTCGTGACTTTTGCGTTTAGGCGAAAGCTAATGAAGCTTAAAAATTTAAAAACTTCGCTTAAAGCCTTTGGGGGAGTGGAAAAAAGCTTCCACTTTTCCTTATTATCCATAGCTCTTGCAGGCTCTTCCCCCTTTTTTTGGCTTGCGTATCCTGCCACAATTGACCTGCTAAAGGCGCTTTGCTCTGTTGTTTTTCTTAAGTCTTCCCCTTCAGAGGGCAAAAAATACCCATCAAAAGTATAGATGTCGTTACTATCGATTGCGATATGTTGAATCATCGATTGCTTGATTCTTAATTCAGCAGAGGCAAAGGGGCGCTCTTCAAAGTGAAAGACAAGGGGAATGGATTTTGCCGTTTGATATCTTTGACTTGTGATGACAGCTGTTTCTTTCTTAATAGAGGGAATTTCTTCTTTCGCTAATTTTTCTAAGATTGCTTGTGTGTCTTTTTTTTCTGTCATCGTAGCAGTAAATTTTGTTGTTAATAAGTTACTGACAAAATCATAAAGGAACTTTTATTATACTCCAAAGCTTAAATTGCAGCGCCGCCAGCAATTTTCGCTGAGACGAATTCATCATTAACGGTAAGAACGATATAACGATAAGAACGATGGAAAAATTTAAAATAGCACTGGTTCTTACCCATATGTGTACTATCGCTGCTACCGCAGCTTGATTATCAACTACTTGCAACCCCACATTCCACGTCGCTTCGCTCCGTTTCATGCGGGGCTATCACACTTTGGTCACTGCCGTGACCAGCGGCGGCAGCCGCTTTCAGTGCAGCAGCCCCGCATGAAACGGAGCGAAGCGACGTGGAATGTGGGGTAGAAGCGAAATAAAATTAGAGCTGCGGTAGCAGCGATAGAAAAGATATGGGTAATAGGATGCGTGCCTTTGCCCGCCCTTTCCCGATTAATTTT
>JABDAE010000179.1 GCA_013289325.1 Chlamydiota bacterium | reverse complement strand
CATATGAGGCACGAGAAGATATAATCTATGCTGTTGATCTTGATCAAAAATGTCTAGATTTTTTGCGATCAAAAACTAAAAGTAAAGTGATCGTTTTAACACACTTGATAAAACTGGAAAAAACCATCGTCCGAAATAAGACTTCCAAAAAATCAAACTTTTGAATCACGTTCGGTATAGCTCAGTGGACTCACGTGTTAAATTCCAACGCTACTTTTTTAAATAGTTTTCAATAATTAGCTTTACGATTTGAAAAATAATACAAATTATTGTAAAATTAATTATATAAACAAATGACTATTTTTCTGAACAATTTGTTCAGCCATATTTCATTTGTTGATGATAGAAAAATATATGTGGAGGATACTATGAAATACAAAAATATGATTACAATGTTGTCACTTGCCCTCATTGCCGCAGTGTTACCCCTGTCTGCAGATCAAGGTGTGTTAACAGGAGTTGGTCTCAAAGGAGGAAAAATATTCATCGCACCTGCAACTGGGGGGCCATCTACTGGAATTCAAGTTCGGGATCAGAAGGATAAATCAGCCTTACAGAAAATAAAAGCTGCAGTCATAGAACAAAAAAGTCAGCAAGCTGATCCGATAGTTGTTAATTATACAACAAATAAAAATGGAAAAATAACCAGCATGACCGATATGAAGGGCAAAAAACTCTTATAAGTAAATAATCCTAGAAACGGCAGTTGGAGATGCTAAATTGGCACAAGATTTTGAATTAGAATCACTTTGCAGTGGGGTGGGACATTCCCAAGTGGTGAAGGACCACCCCACTGCAAATGATTCTGGTTCAAGAGATTGTGTCAAGTTAGCGTCTCCAACTGCCGTTTCTAGGATAATGTCTATATATACAGAAATATATTCAAAGATTGGATTTTTGAATATATTTCTGCATAAGGTTATATTAGACTTCTTTCTTCACATTTGTTCTTTTGTTTGGAGATGATGCACGGCCTGTTTCATGAGATTGTCAAAATTGTATGTAAATACTTTCTTCCTTCTGAGATATTCTTCCCGATTTAACTTTGCAATATGATGCAACTCTTCAACGGGAAGCTGTTGTAGTACTGAAACCGTTTCAGCAAGCGATTGCTCATCGACTGTATACGTTGTCCCATACTGTTCTTTACTAATATGGCTATATTTGACAAGGCATCGTTTGTCTTTAATAAATTCATTCATAGGAGGCCCATCTGTGGTGATCACAACAGCTTGTGCGGACATTGCTTCCATTAGGTAATGACCAAAGCCTTCTGTTTGACTAGGGCATAAATGAACTCCGCATTCATTTTGCAATGATAAAAGCATATCACCAGGGAGATATTCACTCATAATCTCGACATTTTTTATGTCTAACATCTTTTGATCTCTTCGCTTTACCACTATCAAACTAGGCATTCCTAAGTGATTTGTCCAAACGTTAAGAATTTCTTGTGTCCCTTTCCATGGACTACGCCCTGCTACATGTATATATTTTGAAAAGTTTTTAATGACAGTAGGTTGGTATTTATCAAAACTTGTAAAGCCTAAAAAATACACTTCTTTACAAATGGGTTGAAAAATTCTAAGGCACTCGTCAGTTTTACATACTATAAGATCAAATTTTTGGAGGTCCTCGATCTCTACTTCACAAGTTTCTGGATTTGGAATAAACCAATTGAGCGTGGCTTTCGAAAGTAAATTGCATTGATATTGCGCTAGAAACACGTTAATGTGCGCAAATGGGATCCGATTTTCTTGATTAAAGTTCCATAGATTAACGCGATGCCCATGTTTTTCAAATTCTTCTTTTAGTATTTTGGCGTCCACTGCTTTACCATTTTTACCATTTAATATGGTCGAAATGATATTGATTGTTAAAGAAGCTGGTATGTTTGCATTTAACGTAAGTCCTTAAAAAGTTATGGCATTGCTTTTTGGCGCTTCACGCCAAAAAGCAATGCCATAACTCTTTGAGGAAAATTTGCGGCAATACGATCACTATCTAACAAGTCGAGGCTCGATAACGCTGTCTCACCAATTCAGCAAAATCGGGCGGATCTCCACGAAACCACCTCTGCAGATAATCCCAAAAATTATATCCCGTCCTAAAACAAGTTTGCTTAAGGCTTAGCAACCCATCTCTGAATTTTCTTCCCAGATCACTCTTGGTACTTCCTGAAATGTTGCGCCTTTTGGCCACACCTCTTATATCACGTTCACTATCGTTATTGTGTAGAGGGAGCCCTGGGTGGTCAAGCGCCTTCAACATCTCTTCTCGATACTTAGAAAAGTTATCTATCACTGCGTTAATTTCAGGACTACTTGTTTTCATTGCTACGAGAGCATCGTATAACTTATGCACATTCTCCTTGCCAACTTGCCTTAAAGACACTTCCTTCAGCATACAATAAAGCTCCCAAATAGAATGCCGTACCACCTTCAGCTCCTGCTCTACCTGACTACTTGTGCAAACAATTTTTCGCAGTGGGCGTTCCATATGTAGCCAGCAAGCCGAATGATCAAAGAGAGCAAATTGTCCGGCTCGATCAGAGATAAGTATTTGTCCCGGTTTCAAGATTGTGCTCTGAATAAAGCCCACTAAAGCAGCTTCAATACACTGTTGACGTAATTTTTTCGCTTTTAACCCTAGGCTATTCAAGAGTCTGATCATCCCTTTTTTTGACCGGTATGACTTTCCCTTGTATTCTTCAAAAAGATTTAGGACATCATCCTCTATACCGCTTTGAAAAAGATGCCAAATCATTGCCTCATTGATGTGATATCCTTCCTTGCCTTGAAGAAGAATGCGTAAAAAATTGTCCCTTGATTTGCTGTAAGCCGTTTTGTAATAAGCAAAATATTGACCCCCGATATATGTACAATAGCTACTTTTATGCTGATGCTTCTCTCCAGTGTCATCTGCACCAATATATGGGGCTTCTTGAAGACCTGCACTCAAAATTGTCTCGCTGACAGAGAAATAGCCTTCCGCTTCATTTAAAAGAATATGGTTGACTTGTCCTGAGGACAGATCGATTCCAATACTTATTAAAAACTCATGAACAGCCGGTTGGGTCATTCCTTGTGCGTACAGATTCGTGGCAAAGGCTCGCAACGTTGAGCCGAAATGCTGTCCTTTCAACTCTTTCGGGAGCTTGCCCCTCAACATATCGCCGTTCGGGGACTGCCAGACCTCTAATTTGTAGGTGATTTCCTTTGCAACTAGGCTGATATCTTGAACTGTAAATGCTTGGTACCCCTTGAATCTAGAGCCATCAGGAATGTTAAGAGGTTTGACTATCACTTCCGACGTTTCTTTTTTAGCCAGCGAAGCGCCATCTGAAAAGTGGGCTTTGTTGGTATTATCACCAGATTTATTACTTCGATTCCTAGGTTGCATGCTATTAGGTCGAAATTTCGGTCGTTTGGGGGTTTTGCGCAACTTTGCGAGTTCATCTTCCAAAACTTTGATTTTTTCTTGGGCTTTCGAAAGCTGTT
>JABDAE010000178.1 GCA_013289325.1 Chlamydiota bacterium | reverse complement strand
AATTCTTACGCGAAATCAATAAAGAGACGATTTCGCGTAAGAATTTTTCTCTTTCAAAACATACGCGAAATTAGTATAACTATGATTTCGCGTAAGAATCTATAGAAGGTAAAAAATGCAAGCAGATCTTTTTGTGGGTCGTAGAGAAGAATTAAAAGACCTTAAGGCGCTACTAGCCAAAAGAAGTGCAAGTCTTGTTGTGATAAGAGGACGGCGTCGGATTGGCAAAAGTCGCCTTGTCGACAAATTTGCCGAAGGCAAACCTTCTCTTGTTTTAACGGGGCTTCCTCCAGAAACAAGGACAACAGCGCAATTACAAAGAGAAGAGTTTGCAAGACAGCTTCAAGAGAAAATGGGCTTACCAAAACCAAGAGCGGATGACTGGGGGGATTTGTTTACTACTCTTGCCAGGGCAATTCCAAAGGGGAGATTTATTTTATTATTAGATGAAATCACTTGGATGGGCTCAAAAGATCCCACATTTTTAGGAAAACTCAAAATTGCCTGGGATCAATATTTTTCAAAAATGCCCCATTTAATCCTCATCTTGTGTGGGTCAATTTCCTCTTGGATAGAAAAAAATATCATCAGTAGTACAGGCTTTTTTGGGCGTATTTCTCATAAAATTTATCTTCAAGAGTTAAGTTTAGCTGAGTGCAATCAACTACTACAAAAGGCTGGATTTCATGGATCGGTCCAAGAAAAATTTATTCTTCTATCGGTAACAGGGGGCATTCCTTGGTACTTAGAGCAAATGAATCCGCGACAATCTGCACAAGAGAACATCGCTCGTTTATGTTTTTCTCCTAATGGACTTTTAGTAGACGAATTTAAAAGTATTTTTCACGATCTTTTTGGAAAACGTTTTGAAAACCATCGCAAAATCGTTGAGTTTTTGTCAAATGGGCCGGCTGATTATACAACAATAGCTGAAAATATTCACTATGCAAGTAGTGGCAAGCTCAGTGAATATTTAGAAGAATTAATTTTGGCTGGTTATTTAGGGAAAGAGCATACTTGGTCTTTAAAAAGCGGCCGTCAATCACGTCATTGCCGCTATCGCATTAAAGATAATTTTGTCAGATTTTATTTAAAATATATGGCACCTAATCTTCACAAAATAGAACGCCATGCTTTTAAGAATATGTCTCTTTTTTCGATTTCTGCATGGGATGCTATGATAGGGCTTCAGTTTGAGAATCTAGTGATCAATAACCGCGATCTCTTATTGCAAGAATTAGGTATCCGTCCCGAGGATGTTCTATATGACAACCCATATTTTCAAAAGGAATCAAAGCAGCAAAAGAGTTGTCAGGTAGATTATCTCATTGAGACACGTTATGGAAATCTATTAGCCTGTGAAATCAAATTTTCACGAAACGCTGTTTCGTCAAAAATCACATCAGAAATGCAATCTAAACTTAAATGCCTAAAAATTCCTAAAGGACATGCGGTAAGTCCAGTGCTAATTCATGTTAATGGAGTTATGCAAGAAGTTGAAGAGACTGGTTTTTTTGCTAAGATCATCGATTTTGGTGATTTATTGCAAATCTGAAGGAAAGGAAAAACAATGGGGTCAGTAGTCTTTCTCCGGGGAAAGACTACTGACCCCATTGTTTTTCCTTTCCTTTAGGAGATGTATATAGAAGTCATTCCATTTTCCATCCGACGGATAGCAAATCTGCCCGTTTCAAGCTGAGGAAGTTGGCCATGAATGCGATTTGCATACTTCCTTATGTTTGCATCAGTAGAATCTAAACAGGCCACAAGAAGCGGAGTAAAGACATCTTTGATAGAAAGAATAGCCGCTTGTCCAGCACCTGATTCAATTATATTTGCAAGGGCCCCTAATGCATAGAGTTTAGTTTTATTGCGGGTAGAGCTTAAACATTTGACTATAAGATTAATAGATTCTTCTATTTGGAGGATAGCGCCCTCTGCAACATCTACTGCAGTCAAGGTGTAGATTGCGCGCATTGCAAAAAATATCACTTCTTCATGAGGAGAATCTAAGCATTGCATTAAACTAAGGATGGCAGTATTGACTTTAAGAATGCAAGTGATTCCATCAGCTGATATCGCGAGATTGCCAAGAAGACGTGCTGATGAGCTACTTAAATCGGGATCAGTAGATGTTAAGAGTTCTGTTAAACGAGGGACATACCCCTCTAATGCTTTGACACAAAGCTCTTCTGTATCTTCTACTTCAAAGAGATTGCTAAGAGTTTCCATCGCATAAAGGACTAAGCGATCATCTGTAGAACCTAAACAACTCACTAAAGAAGGGATAGCTGTGTCAAATTTAAGAACGGCAATTTTTGCGTCATCTAAACTAGTGAAGTTCGCAAGGGCTTGAGCTGCCTTTTTTGTTAAATTTGGGTTTGCCGTATTTAAACAAGCAACCATAAGAGTAATTGCTGTCTTAACTGCAAAGATTGCGACTCTTCCCTCTTCTTCTGCAGCAAGGTTTGCAAGAGTTGCCATGGCAGGGATTCTCATCTCATGAGTTCGATTTAAGCAGCCAATTAAATGAAGAGCCGTCTTTTCCTCGGAAGCAATCGCAACTCTGCCAACTTTTGATCCGGTAAGATTTGCAAGGGCTGACAATGCATAAAGCACAAGTTTTTCATCAGAAGATCCTAAGCGGTGGACTAAAAGAGGAATTGTCTCATTTTTTGAGAGAAAAGCAGTCTTTCCTGCAGGGGCTACAGTAAGATTCACAATCACGAGAGCTGCGCCCCTCATTAAAGCCTCGTCCTCAGAAGCTAGACAGTTAACGATTAAGGAAGTCGTTTCCTCAATCTCAAGGACAGCAGATTTTCCTTCGTCCGATGAACCGCAAAGGTTTCCAAAAGCGAGCAGTGCAAAGTATTTGACGCCAAAATCCTCAGACTTTAAGCATTTGACTAAATTAGGAATAGATCTTCCTTCCTTAAGAATTGCCGTATTCCCATCACTTAAGGATGCGAGATGATAAATGACTCCTGCTGCAGCTTTTCTTAGACGGTTATCGATAGAATTTAAATGTCCCGCTACAAGAGGAATGACTGTCCCTTCTTCAATGACAGCGACTTTTCCCTCAGGCGTTGAGGTAAAATCAATAAGAGCTGCTAATGCTGTATTTTGCACATTCAAATCATCGGACTTTAAGTCCTTTGCAAGTTGAGTGACACTTGTATGAGAACCAATTGAAGAAACGGGGGAAAGAGCCATATAACATCCTTAATTTATAATAGTTATATAGAAACATAAGCTACGCCTATCATTAAAGGCAATGAATTAACGGGTACAGACGAAAAACTCCTGAAAAGAATCAGTGGTGCCACTTGTCAAAGAACACCTTAGAATTAGTTATAAACTTAATCAGAATGATCAATATAAGTAAATTGATTTAACTTTTGTTGTGCCTGTGCCCTGGTACCGCTCCTGCTTTTACTGCGGACCTCTTATGCCAATACATAGCAAATTCACAATGGGCTGGCTTGGATTTAATTGGCACCCCCTTAATATTGATAATATCTTCCGCTAACCTTGTATAGGACAT
>JABDAE010000177.1 GCA_013289325.1 Chlamydiota bacterium | reverse complement strand
GGGGATTCAATATGAGTGATTATGACATTGTTATAGCAGGAAATGGAATTATTGCTTATGCAACTGCATATGAGTTATCTCAAAGAGATTCTAATCTAAAAGTAGCAGTTGTCGGACCCCAGCATAGAAATGGTTCTGCAACTTTTGCTTCAGGGGCAATGTTAAGTTGTTTTGGTGAGTTAACAAATCAAACTTTTAAATCCCTTCCTGGCCGAACAAAATTTGAAATGGCGCGTGAGTCATTTAAAATGTGGCCTGAATGGTTGAAATCTATAAATTCTCACTTTCCTTCTGAAAAACCTTTGAAAATCACATATGGCACATACATCATTTTAAATGGTTCAGGAGGGAACTTAGATACAGATAACTTTAGTGTAATTCTCGAGTCTTTAAAAAAATATGAAGAACCTTTTGAAGAGGTGTGTCCCAAAGATATAAAGGAACTTAATCCAAGAAAAGATGCAAGGCCACTTCGGTCTTTGTTTATACCTGGTGAAGGTTGTATTTCACCACATCAAGTACTTTTTTCCCTTGAAAAAATCCTTCAAAAACAACAAAGCGTCACTTTAATTCCAGAAGAAGTGCGAGAAGTTATAGTCGAATCGGGAAGAGCCAAAGGTGTTCGTACGGCTGATAATCAGAATATCAAAGCAAATAAAGTAATGATTGCTGCAGGAGCTTTTTCACAAAAAATTCTAGATAGTATTCCCGAGATAAGAAGTACCACACCTAAAATTCTATGTGGCGTTGGATATTCTCTGTTAATTGATCAAAATCCCGACATACCTTTTAAACATGTTATTCGAACTCCTAATAGAGCAGGAGCTTGTGGATTACATGCCTTACCACGTGAAAATAAGAAATTATATATTGGAGCTACTAATGATCTCTTTTTCGAACCTAATCAGCTACCTCGTCTAGGAATGCTTAATTTTGTTATCGATTGTGCTCTAAACCAGATCGATGAATCACTCACAGACTCTAAGTTAACAACTTGTTACGTGGGAAATCGACCGGCTAGTGTGGATACATTTCCTTTAATCGGGTCTTTATCTATTCAAAATCTATTTATCGCTTCCGGTACGTATCGCGATGGATTCCACGATTCACCTTTAATAGCTAAGGATATGGCCTTGAGGCTGATGGGTGATCAAGGAATCATTTCTGAAATTTTTCGTCCTCAAAGACCATTGATTCAAATAAACAACATAGAACAAGCTATTGAGGAGAATACGTTGCATTTTGAAGCAGCTTCTTACGAGCATAAAGTCCATTTACCACATGCTCATATAAGTGAAAAACTTTATCTAAGTATAGCAAGGAAACGTAACGAAGAGTTATATCATACAACTGGAATAAAATTTGGTTTAACACCGGATTTTGCGTTTCTTTTGGAAAGATGTGGCAGTGAGAAAATGAATGAAAAAAAGCTTAAGGAATTTATAGATTATTTAGCTAATGCGCCATTTAAACAAGCAGAAAAATAAATCATTTGGTACAGGCGGGAGTTGTAATTAATTATTCATCATTCTTTGTTGACGATTTTCTAAAGTTTTCTGATTTATTTCGTCTGTTTCATCAAGCTCTGAATCTGGAACATAGTCTTGTGAATTAATGTGAAGGTCTACTGCCAAGGTCATAATTTGAAACATCACTCTATCTATTGATGATGTATTTTGTTTACCTCTATGGAATGTGAAATAGGGCATGTGTAATAAGCATTTGGCAGATGCTTTGACGATTTTAAACTCATAGCAATCTTTTTGAACGCCTAATTCTGTGAGTTTTTTAATAATTTCATTTCTTTATTCATATTTATCCCCAATGCTTAAAAGCTTATCAAAATATTTTAAATTTTCACTTGTTTTTTAAATTTTAAATACTCTGTTCCGTTATCATCTGTCAAATCGACAAGTGGAATGAAATAACTATCTGTCTTTCCTTCATAATATTTCCTATATGTACCTAATTTTTATCTTGCAAAAGACCATCTTAATTTGATATTTAAACGTCTCATAAGTTATCTGTAAGTTAGGTATTAAATGATTTTAGAGCAAGCAAATAATGAAGAACAGATATCGCTGGACTTCTTGACATACGAAATATGGGGAGGTTCTCTCCCCTTGAAGCTGTATTTAGAGCAACAAAGAAGCTTGCGAGAGCATCCTTGCTTAGCTACACGCATGAAAACTTGGGTCTTTAAAGACAAAGATAACACTATTTTGTGTTCTTGCGAAGCTTTTCAAATGACATCATCGCATGGGACCGTTTTTGCCTTAAGTACAGGGTTTACACCAAGGAAGTTGCGCAGCCAAGGATATGGATCGAAAATGACTCCTTTTTTGATGGAACGTTTAAAGTCCGAAGGAGGAGTTGCCGCAATTATTTTTTCTGATATTGGGATTGAACCGTATTCAAAGCTTGGTTATATCCCAAAACATGCCCAAGATCTTATTGTACCTGCTAAAAAAACTGAATTAGATCCTAAAATAAAGTTTTTTAAACTCAACGAATTAGGTGTCAAAGAAGACATCCAGTCGTTGCAGAAGTATCTAGAGGGGTTTTATGTTTTACCGAGTTGGCCTCAGTTTCTTTTACATTTGGAATTAGAAAAAATGTTATCTCACCGGCCGAGATTTTCTGGAGCAAAGATTGGAGATTCCATTTTAATTTGGAGAGCTGAACATAAGTCCAATAGCTTACACTCTTTACTTTTTATGCCTCGTTCATCGCAAGATGCAAAAGCACTTATTAATGCAGCCCAAACCATTGGGGCGGAAATTGGAGTGAAAAACATTGTCTTTTGGATAGAATCTCCCCACTTACCTTTTTGGAAGGATTTATCACAAACCGATCAAATTGTAAATCGCGAGAGCTCAATTCCTATGATTTATCCGTTAAAACCTGAGATAGATGCAACTCAATGGAACTGGATACCGTTTGCGCTTTGGGTATAGTCAATTGATGTGAAGATTTAAAACATTCTTTCATTGGAAATCAACTATCCAAAATTTTGTTGTATTTTATATCAGAATTTTGAGATTGTTTTGTATAAGACTAAATTACACGTTAGGAGAGGCCATTTCATGCGTCAGTCTTTTTTTTCGATCAAAGAATTTCCTAAATTAGAGTTCTTAGCGCGTAATTGGGAAACGATCCGCCATGAATTTCTTGAACTCCAAGCCCCTACCCTTGAAATTGTTAGAAATGGAACTCACGACGAGGTTGTGCTTGAGTATACTCAGCATCTTGAATCGGGCAAAGAACCCGGCTGGGTTCTTGGATGGAGCAAAGAAGGATTGCCTAATAAAAATTGGATCCAATATGGATTGATTGTAAACGATAAAACACTCCCTTTTACAAAAGAAAAATTTCCTAAAACCATTGAGCTTCTAAGTTCTATTAAAGGTATTAGAGTTTGTGGATTAGCAAAAATGAAAGCGCACACCTTTTTAAGCACACATAGACACCCTGAATTACTGAAAGAAAATCTATTGCAGCTTCACATCACCTTAGATGCTCCCTTGAATCGAAATTACTGCTATTTAAATGTTAAAGGTAAATTTTTTCAACATAAGAATGGACTGGCTATTGTTTTTGATGGTTCGTTCGATCATTTTGCAATCAATGCATCCAATCATGACCGAACAATTTTGTATATGGAATTTCATAAAGATCAACTGCATGATGGGAATAATAAGTGGGACAAGGGCTTTTAGCGATTGTGATCGAATCGATACCAAGCAAATTGACGTTGATTA
>JABDAE010000176.1 GCA_013289325.1 Chlamydiota bacterium | reverse complement strand
AGTGTACCTTTCCATCCACTCTTCAATTTTACTTGCAAGCGCATGACATGGCTGACTATTTAGAAAATGGACAGCAAAGCTGAGCGGCAAACCATTGTTAATTAATGGCTTATTATGCTTAGACAATTGCACTTTTCTGATGCAATTGTCTTCAATATAAAAATCTACATGAAGCAATGCTTTTTTCATTTATCTCACAATCACTATTTCCCGTAAGAATTATACCTAGGTCCTAAAAAAATTTCCCAAAACACTAGTAAAAAGAACATAGATAAGCTGTTAGCAGTTAAAGCTAAATTTACAGTATCCGTTCCTTTAAGTAACAAATGGGTGCAGTATGCCATTGATGAGATCCATACTAGCATTCACAGTCCAGAAGGATACCGAAAAGTTGATGAGGAAATTCTTTATGTCCATTCCAGGCTATATCCATGGGGAAATAATAACCGCCGCTGTTATTTGCATCTTTATTACAACGCGCGTAAACGAGCGGACGCGGTCGATCAATTTAATGAGAAGCTTGTGAATTACAAAGAGGTGCTTGAATCTGGAAAATTGATCGTTGAGCATCAAGAAGCATACGACAATTTCTTTGTGGTAAAGACTACACCCAAATGCGGAAAGAAGATTTCTTACAATACTGAAGCTGTCAGTCAGTACATAAACAGGTATGCAGGATTTCAGGTAATTCTGACAAACAGCATTAAAGATCCTGTGAAAGCTCTACAAATTTATCGAGACAAGGACATTATAGAAAAATGTTTTGACGATTTAAAAAACCAGTTGGATATGAAACGTCTTCGAATGCATAGCTCTGCGACATCAGACGGTAGACTTTTCGTTCAATTCATATCTCTCATATACATAAGCGCTATTCGAAAGGAAATGAGAAAGACGGTTCTTATTGAAAGATATACTGTGAGAGAACTTTTGGAAGAGATGGAAACCTTGATAAAAGTGAAGTACTCTGGCAAGTGCTGTCATATTCTCACTGAGATAACCAAACCACAGCGAGAAATTTTGACGCATCTAGCCATCGAACTTCGCAATAAGACCTAGGTATAATTTTTACGGGAATTTAGGGGGAGAGGATGAATATATCTCATTTTAATATGGTTGTTTGTCCGTTTATAGTCTTTGTGAATCGATAAACGTGTTCTTGTGTTTTTCCGTTGGCATCTGTGAAAATGAGCGATCCAAATGAACGGTTATATTCAAATGTTCCTTTCAGTTTAGTTCCGTTAGAGTTAAAAATCGCTCCTTTTCCATGGCGCAGGCCATGTGAAAATTTCCCTTCATATCTTGCACCATTTGGGTAGCGAAGAGTGCCTTCTCCATGGAAACGACCATTTTGCATTTCTCCCTCATACACACTTCCATCTGAGCAGTAATATTTCCCCTTTCCATGGGGCAGATCATTTTCGAATGTGCCCTGATAGACCATTTTATTCTCATGATAAGAAATTCCTTCTCCATGGCGCAGGCCAAATCTGAACGATCCGTGGTATTGCAGATGTTTGAAAAGCATTTGAGTCCCTACTCCATGCAACTGACCATCTTTGAAGGTTCCTTCTAGTAAGCACCCATTAAGAAAGCTTCATCTGCAGTTCGTTTATTAGTTGGTGATACCATATATCCTCAGGCTTGTTTATGTAACGTTATATTAAAAATCTCCAAAAGATGTTTTTAGCCAGATAGCAAAAAGGGGGTCATCAAAAATCACAGTTCCTTTCCCAGCTCCTTCCTCATCGAGAATTTCTTTCTCTTTTAAGGATTTGATGGCAGAGGAAAGAGCTGCTCCACTTGCAATTTCATACTTAGTTAAAAACTCTTTGGCAAAGATCTGTTTACCTTCTTTTGCAGCAAGTCTTAGTGTTCTTTGCTGAGTGGCGGTCAGTGTGCTAAGAAGTGTTTGATAGGCGTACGCATTTTGTTGAACGACTATTGTGAGTGCTTTGTTGACTTCATCGACAGTGACATTGTTCTTTCCAACAGCGACTAAATGGAAACACACCATTTGCACGTAATTAGGAGTGTCTTGCACGATTTTTCGAAGATGTTCGATGGCTTCATAGCTACATTGAATTCCCACATTTTTAAATCGTTGAAGAATCCAATCGGTAAATTCGTTGTCGAAGGCTGGAAATTCAATGGGCTGACAAAATTTGTATAGTGGCCGTGAGGGATTATTCAACATGTCATAGATCACACTTCTTCTAGACCCTGTGAAGATAAATGAAGTATTTCTTAACTGCTGCATGTGTGTGCGTAAAGTCGCCTCAAGCCATCCATTGTCATCAAGTTCTGTGATTTTTTGAAATTCGTCAATAGCAAGAATTAATCCATTCCCTAGTTTGCTAAGGCCTAACAATACATCTTGAATTAACTCTTTCACATCATTTTCAGAGGATAAAGAAGTGTCGAATGTAAAATCAAAAGAAGGTTGACCTGTATGTGCATCGATTTGAGTGGAAATTTTGGGGCGTAATTTTGGAAATGAGGTAACGATTGCTTTTAGCGAATCGACCCACCCTTTTTTCGATTTCAGCGCTCTTAACATCTGATGTAAAAAGTCTTTGTGTGAGGTAATATTGAAAATATCCACAAACACATATGGATGAGATTGCGCGCTCATTTTTTTTAGCAGATTTAGTAGAAAAGATGTTTTTCCGAACCTTCTTGGTCCGATTAACACCACATGAATGCGATTAGTTAGAAATTGTGAGACGAGCTTTTCAAGACCCGGGCGATGCAGGTAAAATTCCCCCTCTACAGGATCTCCAAATCTAAAGGGATTATGGTATGGCGAGTTCATGTCTTAATTTGTAACAGATTTGTTAATTATTGACAAGCAGTGTAAGCTAACTACAACGTAAGCTTCCCCTCTCGAAATTCATCTATTAATCTTTAATCTGCCGTACTACTCCCTTCGTCCTAGGTTCCCAGAACACATAAGATTCACCGTCGTAAGCCCCTACTATCACCAGTTCTAGTGCAAGAACAAGTTCATCAAAATATTGCATATCTAATTTTTTTTCAGTATAGGAATCTGGCGGCAATAATAGACCTCTCGCTTAATCCATAGCTCTTTCCCAAATGGAAATAAGTTCGATATTCCCTTAAGTACTCTAAGGCCATCAGAAGCTTATCCTCTATGCTTAGCCCACCCTTTCTTCCAGCCTTTCGGTACCTATTATTCCTTGCCCTCTCTAACACCCTTATCATTTTTTCAAAAGTTTCGCGTTTTATTCCGGTTAACCTTCTAAAATGTTTCGGGGATAGTATTTTGAGGCTTTCATATTTTCCCATTGCCCTCCATCGTAAACAATGGACAATAGCAAAAACTTTAATTACGCAAGAAGTCTAATGTGAAAAAACACCCTTTTCTAAAGTCAATTTCAGTAAGTATTTTGGAACACAGTGTATTTACATTAGCACTCAGAAAACACTTTGATGAGAATGCAGACGCCATTTACTGCTCCGGTTTAATGCGATTAATGCACCAGACGCCTTTGAAGAACATGAATGTTCATTTACAGGAAAATTTCCTCTCAGAGTCTTTTCCCGAGGTTTCCCTCGCAGATAAAAAAGTTTCGTCTCTTTTAAAAAGCATTGGATCCGATCGAGAACGTATCAATGCCTTCTTTAGGGAGTTTTCCTGCGCTGGAGAAAATATCCTCATGGACATCACGGCGATTCACACCAAATCCGAGCAGATGAGCATCAACCAGAGAGGGTATAATGCACAAGGCAGTTTTGATCCCCAAGCGAACTTTTTGTTATTATTCTCCCAGAGTAGACATGAGCCCGTTTACTATCGTGTACTTCCGGGCAACATTCGAGA
>JABDAE010000175.1 GCA_013289325.1 Chlamydiota bacterium | reverse complement strand
TGTATTATCGGGGGGTTCCGATCAATCTGTTACTTATTTGTAGTTGCTGTTCCTGGAACTACATTGCGCTATTGCCAGCTTTTTGGAACAAAAGCACAAGAGGCATGGGGTGAGTTTCACGAAAGATGTTTTATATTTTTTAACGGGATATTTTCAAAACTTATCTACGATAATGACACTGTATTAATTAAGGACGCCAGCAAGGGGCAACATATTGAAACCAGTTTTTCATTAGCACTCCGCGAACATTATGGCTTTCACAGCGTGTACTGCAATCCCGCATCTGGAAATGAAAAGGGTTCTGTTGAAAATGGAGTTGGTTATTGCCGCCGTAACTATCTCCCAGGGTGTCCATGCCACTCTAATTTTGACTCTGTCAACGAATATCTGAAGCAACACTGCAAAGATGAAATTGCCAAAAACGCAATGTCAAGAAGTGGTGAAAATACGGATAAAACACTGGAAGAAGTGAGGGGTAATTTAAAGCCATTGTTACCAATGAGAAAATGGGGCCTCGTTCATAACACCGGCCACTATGCAGCTATTTTCGTCCTAGATCGGCGTGGCTAGCCAATACGTTTCCTGGCAACTATCTGAATAGGACGATAGTTTTTTTTTGGTGACGTTATTAGTGGATTCGGGTGATAATGTGTTCATTGGGGTAAGTGGTTGGCTTGTCTTCGAAAAACAGCCTTATGCCACTTACCTCAATTTTTTACTTTCTTTTCTTTCCTTTTCAAGCATTTAGTATGGCCGAACTTCTCCCAAGGTTATGAACGAGGCCGCCGCCTCCTTGTCAAATTTTTCAGGTTTCAACTGGAACGAGTATATATAGTCCTTGATTTTCTAAATAGAATTTGATATCTGTTTTTGTTTGTAAATATTTACAGTTTTTTATGATTAAAGCGTTTTTATTGATTTTTTTTGTTTAATGGAGTGCAAATTTGCTGGAAAATTTTGAAAGCATGTGTATACACCCGGCTCTAAAAATTTTGCAGCAAAGATGCCAAAAAGCACAATTTTAGCGACCAAATGGAGTTTCGAAAGAAGTCTATTACTTAAAATGAGGCAAATACGTGTATTCAATAGATAAGGTCTATGCCAATTTTTACGGATGTTTAGCAGAAGGAAAATATGGGGATATTTATTTAAAGGATAGAAAAAAAGTCATTTGGATAAGCACACAGGCAATCATTACAGAAGCTTTACGTACAAGCCTCCTAAAATATACGTGAAAACAATCCAAAAGATTGACAGGAAAATAAGAACATTTGTTCAGAAGAAGCAAGGACTGAAATATGCAATTTTAGGAACAGTCATTACCGAATTTTCTCCCATACTAAAAATCGCTCTTGTCACAAGGCTTGGGTTAATGGAACGCTTTTCCCTTTTTAAAGCCAATCCTACGCAGTTAAAAGAAGAGGAAAAACAATTAAGACCCCTCCTTTTAATTAGCGGCAATTATTGCCACCAAGGTACTTTTTTACCTCTTTTGCATTTGCTCCATTGCAACGATAATAAGCGCCCTATTTTTACTTTAAATCTAGCTCCCAACAAGGTAGAGGCCAGTGCAGTCCTTGCAAAAGTGGAAGAAATTAAGTCGTTATATACAAAAACTGACGAAAACGACTTTACCATCGATATGGTGGGACACTCCATGGGCTCTAATGTGATTCAACTTTTTTACTCATCCCCACCTAAGACCTTTGCGATGGGAAGAGTTGTGACTATTGGCACGCCTATTTACCCTTTTCACATCTCCTCGTTTAAAGAAGAAATACCTACGGTGAAGAAACCGTTGGGATCATGGCTGATGCAGCCTTTTTCTTTCTTATTTCCTTGGATTTTTAAATTCGAAGAACAATCTCCAAATAAGATAGAAGCCTCATCTTCTATTTCTATAGAAAACACATTTGACGTGATAGGGACAAGCGATTTATTGATCCCTCGCAAAAGCTGCCTACCGCTACAGAGAACTAAGGAAATTCATACAGGACACTTTGGATTGCTATCCCATCCTGAAAGTTTACAAGCTATCCACACCTTTTTAGAAACGTAAAAGCGTGCCTCTGACCGCATCAACACCAGCTTTAAGTCTCATTTGCAAACAGTCTGCCCAACTAGTGGTTTTAGCTTGCTTATAAGATAAAGTGGAAAATTTAGGATCTTTCTGTTTTGCATTAAGTTCATGGTCGTTGCTCTAAGAAGTTGGTGTGGAGTGTATTTTTGATCGTAGACCAAAAGACTTTTTTTCTTTTGGCTCGCTCCACATCGTTTCCACATAAAATAGGAAAAATGCTGTTTTATGTGGAAAATTCACATTAAATTTCCACATAAAATAGGAAAAATGCTATTTTATGTGTAGAGATGAGATAGAGGAAAGAGATGAAATTTATCGGAAGAGAAGCTGAGCTCAAACAATTGCGGACATTTAAGAAGAAAAAAACGGCAAGCTTTATCGTTATTCGCGGTCGGCGAAGAATTGGAAAAAGCCGTTTAGTAGAAGAATTTGCTAAAGATTTTCCAAAAAGCTATATATTTTCGGGACTTCCCCCACAAAAAGAGGTTACAGAGGCCATCCAGAGGCAAGAATTTATCACGCAAATGCAACAACAACAAATCCCAAGATTTGGCAGCGATAGTTGGAGTGACCTTTTTTTTGATTTAGCAAAATATTGCAGCAGCGGCCCAGTTCTGATTGCTTTAGACGAAATCACTTGGATGGGATCTAAAGATCCTGCATTTCTTGGCAAACTCAAAAACGCCTGGGACTTACATTTTAAGAAAAACTCTGAACTTGTTTTAGTTATTTCTGGCTCTGATTCGGGTTGGATTGAAAAAAATATTTTGAGCAGCACTGGCTTTGTTGGGCGCATCTCATACCGATTAAAGCTTGAAGAGCTACCGCTTGCCGCTTGTCGTCAGTTTTTTCTACCTACAGCATCGGATTATGAAGTTTTTAAAGTGCTCTCTGTAACAGGGGGGATTCCCCGCTATTTAGAGGAAATCCAGCCGGAATTGACGCCCGAGAAAAATATCTGCGATCTTTGCTTCGATGAAGGGGGGCTTCTTTTCAATGAATTTAATCAAATTTTTTCAACACTTTTTTCCGATCGAGTTAACACTTATACCAATATCCTCCTTTCTCTTGTCAATGGAAGCAAAAGCATAAAAGAGATTGCCCTCTTTCTTCAGCGATCTCCAGGAGGAGACCTTAGTCAAGATTTAGATAACCTCATCCAATCCGGGTTTGTCCAGCGCATCCGGAAATGGCAGCTCATTGATCCCAAAAAAGGGGAGCTATACCATTACCGCATCTCTGATAACTACACCCGATTTTATCTTAAATTTGTCTCTCCTATTCACGAACAAATTAAGCAAGCGCGCTTAATCGAACCTCCTCCAGGCTGGCACTCGATTTTAGGACTTCAATTTGAATCGCTTGTGGTCCAACATCACAAAGAGCTTATTCACCTGCTCAATATCCCATTTAATGAAATTATTGCTTCTGGGCCTTATTTTCAAAACAAAACAACAAAACACGACGCATGCCAGATTGATCACTTGGTTCAAACAAAGTATGACTCCCTTTATCTTTGCGAGATAAAGTTCTCAAAAAAAGAACTGGGTGTTGAGGTAATTGCTGAAGTAATGGAGAAGGAGAAAAAACTGGCCCGTCCTAAAGGAATGTCTATTCGACCAGTCCTTGTCCATGTGAATGGAGTGACAGACGCACTGCTTTACAGCCAATATTTTGCTCACGTTATCAACTTTTCAGATCTTCTTATTCCACCTACATAAAAATCGAAGTAAAAGCTACAGAAACTGTGTTAGCTGTTCATAAAGCCCAAGTTTTGACCTACTTACGATTAACCAATCTTAAACTAGGTT
>JABDAE010000174.1 GCA_013289325.1 Chlamydiota bacterium | reverse complement strand
TTGCGTTTCAAGAGGGGGTTGATGTTGATTATGCTGCCGGCGGCTTTCACTTAGTTAAAGAACCAGCAGCTCTCATTAAGCTTGCAAGCTTTTACCGAAAGCAAAAAATGTGGACAGAAGCTGAAAATGCCTACAAAGAAGCAGCAAAAGACCCTCATTATGCGTATGTGAGTTATTACGCTGGTGCCTGTCGATTTATTGGAGCCCCGACTTCTTCAGCACAAGCTAAAACAGAGTTTAAAGCCCTTGCAAAACAAGCAAAATTGGCCATGAAATCGGAGATGGAAGTACTGCAAACTTCCATTCAAAGTGTTGCGCCCCTTATAGAAAAGCAAAAGCTAAAAGGAGCTGCAAGCCATGGGGATGGATATGTGAAGAGGTCTCAAGAAAAGGTCCAAATCTGGAATATTATGATGGGCGCAGTGGATGATGCCATCGGCAGATCGTTTGATAAAGATACCTTAAAGAAAAGTACTTTCCTAAAAGATACGCAAATTCCATTGATTGTGGAAAGTCTTGCCGATTGCCATAAACCAATGCGGATAAGTCGAAAGCTTGAGAAAAAAGAGGGCGCTCTTTGGTTGAAAGGCAAAAAAATTGATATGCCAAAGATGTTTCACTCTTGCATTCCTCACTTAAAAGAGAAAGCTAAGATCGATAAGGACACTTTAAAAAAGTATTGCCAAGAGATAGTGACACAACACATGGCTAAAGAGCTTTTGCAATGTAAAGAAAAAGTGGTTTATAAGATCTCATCTATTCCTAGCAGCTTTAAACATTGGCCCCAAGGTTATTCAGATTTAATGCAATTTACAATTTCATCGATTGTAATGGAGCTACAAGTCGATATTTTTGAAAGTGAACAAGAGATTAAAGAGGCCTTTTGCAAGCAAAAAGCCACCTACGCGATACTCGATACAATCAATGTAGATCTTTTGTTGCATACTTTAAAAGATAAAGAAATCATCACGCAAGATTATAGACTTGATCTTTCAGATACATATATCATCCTTGAAGGGATTGGGGAGCAAAGATGTCCTAAACAATTTGCATCACCTAAGAACCTTCAAAAGGGCTTTAAGGATCGATATCGCCATCTTCCCAATGAATTACAAGAAGCGCTTCTTGCTGCCTGTAAAAGAAGCAAATCCGATAAAGAGCGTTCATTTTGGTACTTAGAGCCCTCCCTTTATCTTAGCCATTTGAATTTGCCAAAATCTGTTGATGAAGCAGCAGAAATTCTTTGGACCACCCTTGAAGAAGCAGATGTCATCAAATTACCAAAAATTAAAACCGTCGTAGGTGATTATGAAGCGCAAATAGGAAAGATAAAAAGGGATTTAACCGACTTTTTTAGAGGAAATGAGAAGCTAGAGGAAGCGGTAGAGTCTGTGTTTAACATCATCGATAGCAGCATCGGCATGCTGCATAAGCTTGAAAATACGAACACAACTGCCAATTTTGCAGAAATCATGCGCAAGATGTTTCACGATCATGGGCAGCATGCTCCCGATGGCATTTATTTCTTTGTTGAATTAGGTCTTGAAGTCATTGCCGAATTAATTGAAAAAAAAGATCCTCCTGCCTGGTACGAAGTGCTAGCTGTAACAGTCATTGGTGTTACGCAAATGGTCGCAGGCGCCATTATTAAAGCCTATTTACCAATTGCTGGTGAACTAATAGGCAACGCTCTCATTAGTTCTGGCATGGATGATGTGGTGTTTGCTATTACAAGTGCTATTAACGGACAATTTAGCTGGGCTGATTATGGAAAGGCCAAGACTGCCTCCTTAAAGCGATCGTTTATGTCTTCGGCAATTTCTTGCGGCGTCTCGTTTGGAGTAAGCGCTGTGAGCCTTGGTTCTGTGGATAAGGCATGGCAAGTACAAACACTAAGTGGGGTGGAAAAACTTGAAAAATCAGGCAAAATTGTGCCTGGCGCATTTAATGTTGGCTCCCATATTGCAGCAGAAGTGACAAGGGCGTTTGTGTCGAGTGCAATTTCACAAGTCGCAAATTATGGTCTGGAGGGGATAAGTCAACTTGTCGCAGGGTCTTATGATGATAAAGTTAAAAGTAGCATTAAAAAAGCTGTCGATTCTCAATGGGAGGAAGTTAAAAAGCAGGCACAAGCACTTTTTGCGGATTCAAAAGATGATGTAGCTGCCAATGCTAATATGCGAGAATGTATGAAATTAGCAATTGCCAAAATGAGAGAGGGTAATTTTTTTGATGGAGCTTTACGCACTTGTAAAAGTGTACTTCCGCAGGCAAGTTCTGCAATTGCCAGCCAAGGCTGGGCCACTTTCATCAGCCGTGCGGCAGATATTGCGACCTTAGGTGTCTCCATTCCCAAATTAATTAATCTTGTTGAAGATAGTGTGTATCAGTTCAGTCGCGAGATAAAAGAAGCTAGGGGAAGAAAGGGAGAAAGTTTGCAAAGCAATCCGGTTTCCGAAGGGAAAGAAGCAGAACGTCTAAAAAATTTTACTGATGCAGTAAAGAGTTTAAAAGAAGAGTATAGCACTAAAGTTTACGAAATATTTAATGGAGTGCTTCATGGCGCTGTCTACACCCCATTAATATCGATGGGAACACAATATCTTGTAGAAAAAGGAAGAGATGCTTTAGTGCCTTTAACTGAGCAAGAAAGGCTTTCCAAATCCACAAAAGAGCTTTCAAAAATTCTTGAGGCAGAAAATAACGTTGCTAACGCTTTTTATGACGACGCGCTAAGGATGTGGAAAGAGGCAGAACATGAGGTCAGCAATTTAACCGAAGAAGAAGAGCAAAAAGAGCCGAAAAACTCCCATCACAGCATTAAACACTTAAAAATGCAATATGGAAGTCACCTTAAAATCTTTAGGGATCAAAATGGCGATCTTTATGTAGTTAGACCCAATCGAGACGAATATATTCAAGGCATTTTGGGCGGAAAAGCAAGTGGGGATCCTGAATTAATGGCACTTGCTAAGATTGCCAAGAAAGATATAGAAGTGCTTCTTCCAGATGGAAAAGTCAAAACGTACAGACAAGATGGCAAGATCATCACCCAAGATAAGCAAGAGACCACAAATAACGCCATTCATCTTAAAATGGAGAAAAATGAGATGAGAGGCGTTGGGCATATTGCTTTAGTAGGCGGAGTATCTACGGCTTCTACAACAAATGAGATGGATTGCTTATATGAGGCAATCAGTCAAGCAACAGGTCATACTAAAGATGTTAAAGCCTTACGAGAAGATACAGCGAAAGTGCTTGGCACTGACGAAGGTAAAGTATTTTATCATGACTGGAGCCTACAAGATGAACCAAAAGAGTTTGTTGGAAACGAGTCAGATAAGTTTAAAGCCCGCTTTTGGGCGGGGGTGCATGCTTTTGGCTCTTTCACAGAAGTCGGTGTGGGGGCAGCTTGTGTTGGACTGACAGGTGGACTTAGCGCAATTCCATGCGGAGGATTATTTCTTCATGGAGCGGATAATTTAAGCGCAGATTTGATGACGATGGCAACAGGGGAAACTTTTGATCCTCTTTTTGTGAGGTTCTTGCAAAGCGAATTTCACTATTCTAACTTTGATGCCCATACATACAATGATTTTGTCGGTAATGTTGGTTTGTATGGAGTAGGAGCCGTGATTAATAGCACAAAAGCAGTAACGTCAGGACTTGGCCGAATTACATTAAAAGATATTTATCCAAGAAGGCCGCAATATTCACCAAAAGTGGATTTTGTAGTAGGGGTAAATGGTGTGAGCATTCCCACAAGCCGAAAAGTTTTACAAGCAGGTCTTAATAGGGCAGCGCAAGTTCCAAAAGGAATTCAAACATTTGAAACCGAGTCAAGCGGTATGGGTTATATTTTACGGGATGGGAACAAAGTTAGAGTCATGGAAGCCAATGTAAATGATGGCATGAGAGCCTCTTTTGCCAATGCAAAAGGAGGACCGATTAATCCTTTTACAGGCAAGCCACCTCCTAATCCTCCAAAAGG
>JABDAE010000173.1 GCA_013289325.1 Chlamydiota bacterium | reverse complement strand
GAAGCTTTATATTGTTTACACACACATTCTTACGAATATGCATCTTGCACATTGTCTTATTATCACTGTCAAAACAACACACCTAGCTCTTTTGGCTTAGGCTATTCTTCATCTTAAGACTGTCTAAGGGTTTAACCCGATAGACAAATCCGCTTGATGAAGATGTAAATGACTATACAAAACAAGCGCCTATTTTCGCAAGCAACTTTTTTCAATGTCTTAAAAATTCATCCAAATTCCAATCTTCAACGAGACCAAAAGGCGATTTATTTTCTTGCAAAAAAATTTTTTTTGCCTGAAAATATCGGCATTATGTTCAAAAAGAGAATAAAAAAAACGTATCCGGATGGCACTTTCATTCCAACTCCCCCCCGCATCTCTTCCATCATTCACCTCATTTTAGCCTTGACCTTGCTCATTTGGATCTTGTCTATCCCCTTTGCAGACAATCACTTCGAATACAAATCAGATCTTCTTCTCTTTAAAAATGTAATGGGCATACCCTCCAACACGTCAGAAGAAATCACAAAAAACGCAAGTCGATTTTCTAGCCTTCCTCAAGATGAACAGACTTCAATTTTAAAAGGATACCATGCTATCCAAGCCAAATTAGATGCCCCGTTTAGTGAAAAGACCTTTCACTCATTTCGCCTTTTACTATTTGACACTCCCCTTTTTCAACGCGCCTGGCTTTTTTTCTCGCTGATCATTCCCATCATGCTATTAAAGAGAGCCGACGGTTCTATTCAATCTGTTTTCCTTCTCGTTCTTATCACATTTTGCTTTGCCCTTGAAAATCGGATCTCGCCTAACTCGCAAAACACAAGTGATGCCTCCTTTTTGCCGACAGAAAAATTGCTCGTTGACACCTATTTGGATCACCCTTTAAGCAAAAATATTTTCAAGCAAAAAGAGGAGCTCAAAAGCGCTCTTGATCAATACATGATTTATGAATTTGTTAAAGAGACGCCATCGCAAGACCCTGCAACGAGAAAACTTCAAGTGGAGGACGGGGAATATGCATTTAATGTTTTGAGGACAAAGACAATCGCTCATCAATATGAGTCGGGGCAAAGGGAAAAAGATTTCTCAAAAACATCTCTTTTTCTTATTGCCCTTTATTTATTCTGGAATATTTTCTTTGCCATCACCGTGTGGAAATACCGAAAAGATATTTGTTCGATGCAAGGTATTGCCCCATCCATTTAGATCGTGCATCTCACACCCGACAATGCCTTTCCCGGACTCAATCCTTTCCTTATGTAAAGGCTCATCTACCGGATAATCTTTATAGCGTTTTGGCCACATATACCTAATTTCCTTCAAAAATTGATTGTCACGATCTCAAAAAAACAATACTATAAGCAGCATGAATTACCTTTTTACCCTCTTTTTGCTTTTATTATCAAGCTGTAGTACTCTTCAAGTCTATACTCCATCAGACAACCCTCCAAAACTACCAGATGGCCCTGCCATCCATCAGCCGCTAAGGCTTGCCCTTGTTTTAGGGGGAGGCGGCGCAAGAGGCATTGCCCATGTCGGCGTTCTTGAAGTTTTTCAAGAAAATGATATTCCGATAGACCTTATCATCGGATGCAGTGCAGGTAGCATTGTAGGAGCTCTTTACGCCGACAACCCCAATACCGACAACCTTAAAAACGTCTTCTTAAATCTTAAGACGAGCTACCTTACAGATTTTGATCTTTGGCATGCAAAATATGGATTATGCCAAGGCAAGTCCTTACGAAGGTTTCTTTGCCAGCACTTAAGCGCGCAAAATTTTGATGAACTTCAAATTCCCTTATATATCGTTGCAACTGATCTTTACTCAAGCGAACTTGTGCCAATCGGGGGCGGCCCCATCGTCCCGGCTGTGGAAGCTTCTGCCGCTATCCCCTTTTTCTTTATCCCAGTATGGCTTCACGGTAGAGCCCTTGTCGATGGTTCAGTGATCGATCCAGTCCCCGTGCGCGTTGCCAAACAATTTGATGCAGACACCATTGTCGCAGTCGACTTAAGAGGCCTTCTTCCCAATCAATTTCCTACAAATCTTTTTGGCGTCGCCGAAAGAAGCGCCGATATTACCCTTCTTTGGCAAAGTGAGACATGTGTGAAAGATGCCCATGTCATCATCAGACCAGAACTTGACGATGATATTGGCTGCTTTGCAAAGGAGGCTTACTATGAGACGATCTACCTTGCCGGAAGGAAAGCCGCATTAAAAATGCTGCCCGAAATCAAAAAACGTCTATGCATAAGCCAGTGATGATATCATGCAAAAATGGATTTTAGTCGCTGGTGGCGCAGGGTTCATCGGATCGCACGTCAATGCAGCGCTACAACGCAGCGGCTATCAAACTGTCATTCTCGATAACTTAAGTAGCGGCAATCCAAAAGCAATTCTACAGGGAACATTCATCAAAGGAGATATTCACGATAGCAATCTCTTGGACAAAATATTTACAACCTATTCAATCGATGCTGTGATGCACTTTGCGGCCTTTACCGAAGTCGGCGAATCTGTCATCGATCCCATCAAATATTATGAGAATAATGTTGTGGCCACATTAAATTTATTGGAAGCAATGCTAAGACATAACGTCCACACCTTCATTTTTTCCTCAACAGCCGCTATCTTTGGCTTGCCAAAAGAACACTTAATCAACGAAACGCACCCCTGCCATCCGATCAACCCTTACGGGCAGACCAAACTCATGGTCGAAGAAATCTTAAAAGATTTTAGCCATGCCTATGGCTTAAAGTTCTGCTCTCTTCGCTACTTCAATGCGGCAGGAGGCGATCCAAAAGGTGAAATCAAGAATTTCAAGACCAAGGAAGCTAACCTTATACCCATCGTGCTGCGCAAGATAAAAAATCTCAAATTAAATCCTAAGGCAAAAGAAGCTGTCCTAATCTTTGGAACAGATTTCCCAACGCCCGATGGCACGGGAGTGCGCGACTATGTCCACGTCGAAGACCTCGCAACAGCCCATATTGCAGCCATGGAAAAGCTCTTTGCTGGCAGCGCATCTCTCCAATACAATTTGGGAAATGGGCAAGGGTTTAGCGTGCGCGAAGTGATCGCTGCGGCCATAAAAGTGACCGGCATTGAAATCCCGGCAAAAGAGAGCCCAAGGCGTGAGGGAGACCCTGCTTTTCTTGTAGCTGACTCCAAAAAAGCAAGGCTTGAGCTTCACTGGCAGCCAAAGTATCCATCACTTGAAATCATTGTCATGCACGCCTGGCAAGCTCTTAATGATAGTAAAAATGATGGGGAATGAATTCTGTTTGACATTATCCTAAATCCGGCAGTTGGAGACGGCAACTTAACGCAATCTCTTGAACCAGAATCATTTGCAATGGGGTGGTCCTTCACCATTTGGGAATGTCCCACCCCATTGCAAAGTGATTCTAATTCAAGATCTTGCATTAATTTGCCATCTCGAACTGCCGGATCTAGGATTATTCCCAAAGTTCAAAAACTCATCCCGCATTTATTTCACGAAGTTGAGTTGGGAAAAGTAGCCGGGTTACGTGATATTCTTATTCATGTTTTTAGGTCTAAGAATAGCAATTTTCTTATTCGATTGGACATACTCTCGTAAAGATTCCAAGGAATAAAGGGAAGATTTGGCACTATCTAGATTTGTAGATTCCTGTAAATGTCTAATTCCCGCGATTAAAAAAATTCTACTATTTAAAGCAAGTGTAGCACGAACTTTATCTAATGTAACAATCATAGCATTAGTACGCTGTGGAAAAAGTAGATCATGATCGTCAGTAGCCCTAAGAATTAAAGATGTGCGCATTGATGTTTCTTTATACAAATTCATCAATAAATTTATGCTTTCACACATGTATTCCATCTTTTTTAAAGGGTCTACTTCAATTTCGCACATTTGATCTATGTATTTTAGGCGAGTTTGTAGAGGACGAATATTTTTTTCTTCAAAATCTATTATGCTTTTTGCTAAAAGCTTAATCCTTTTTTCAACGTTGATG
>JABDAE010000172.1 GCA_013289325.1 Chlamydiota bacterium | reverse complement strand
ATCATAGTGGAAATAGCTGCCGCGCTCAATGCGTTAGATAAGGGACTTTGGCCTTCAATTGCAGAGGCTACAAGATAAGACCTTGCAATTTTTTCAAGCGCATGCTCCTTTGTCGTTTTATCCTTTATGTCTTTTGTTTGTTCAAGGGCCCTTTCGATATTGTTGATAATAGCTTCTGTGGCTAAATGCGGCATCGCCAATTGAACGAGTGCGCGAATTTTTTCGTTAGCATGAATATGCGCATAAGCCTTTTGTATGTCGCCGAGTGCCGCGTACGCAACCGCAGTTCCATGTATTATCGCTATCATCGTCATATCTGGGTTGGCAGTCATTGCTGGGTGTCCTACTATCAGTTCTAGCTGATGTAAAGATTCCTCTTCAGGTTCAAAGAACGGGATGGTCGTGTAAGGAATTCCTTCCACATGCTTAGTTATCATTAACTCATTTAAAGCAGTAGTTCTTTCGATAGGCTCCTTCATTTCAGCGATCCTATCTAGCTTGCAATTTAATTCGTAATCTTTCAGGAATTGACTGAATTGATTGGCAAAAATATTATCTGATCCTAAGGCCTTTAGGGCTTTCTTTTGTAGGAGCTGGAGATCATTTAGTACAGTACCCTGCGTCTTTGCATCTAGAAGTTCTTCGACTTTGGACATTAAATCATTATATCTTTTTGCAGTTTCTTTCAGGCTAGGGTATTCAACCACCGGGTTTGTAGCGAGTCTAGCTAGTGTATCCTCGGTTTCTTGCAGGCCTGGAAAGCTAGCAAGCGACCCAGCAGATTGTTTTGCGGCTGGTTGATCGGTCTTGCCGGCCTCTTCAGTAGGCCCAGATGCGGGGGATGTTGATGAGGTATCGCTGGACTCGCTTAATGTGCTGGACTTACTCTCTCCTTTCTTAAATTCCTTCAACTCAGGTGATAGTTCCTTAACTAAGAAGTTCACCAATAGGTTAAGCTGCACTCTTTGGGTGTTGCGCACTTCTTTGTTGAAACGGTGGCTTGTCTCAGCTATATGTTGCATGGCAAGTTTTTCGCCGCTCGCTGCGAGTATCCCATAAACAAGATCGGATGGCAAGTTATCGATGCGTGTGGCTTGGCCTTCTGCCTCTGGTGTTTGCTTTTTTTCCACGTTTTCAGGGGTTTCTGGTTGTTTTGGTTGTAGTGGTTGCATAACGACCTCCATTTAAAGTAAACTGAATGTGATTAATCTAATATTTATAATATTATTATATTATTATTTAAAATTCAATGTAATTAGATTTGAGACCAACCCCAATCATTACACTAGAAGACCTTGTATGGAATGCCTCAGTTGTTGGGGAGGAGTAGGGTGTGTGTTGTGTTGAGTGCTCGATACGTGGCATTTTTTTCTCCTTCTAAAATGTTAGACTCGTACTTCTTCGACTGACATCAGATTTTGCTCATTTTGCGAACTGCCAATGCCATCCATTTCAATAAAATTGGTCCCACCGGGAGGGGACAATAATAATCCAATCCGTTCTTGTCTTGCTAGTGGGTCGATGCCGCTCTCAAGGATTTCTGGTCCTCCATCCAATTCTAGCTTCAGCAATTCTTTAATAACGCCGCCACCGCCCAACACCCGAATTTGCAATTTGCGGTGAACTCTGAAGTCTGTTGCTTGTAGTTCTCTAGTTGAATAAAGTGTATTTAAATCCGGATCATACTGTATCCACAATGGGAACCTTGAAGCCAATTCAACATGTCGCTCTCTACCACAGAAGATCTTTTCAGTTATTTTCCCCAAAGCACCCCTATCTCTGACATAAGTTTGAACTTTCCGAATATCCTTGATGTCTGTCTTCAATTCATACATGAAAATTTCTCCCAACTTGAGGCTGATTTGATTATTTCTCCACTTCCTCTTAGCAATCAGATTCAAGAGCAATGCCCGATTTTTATATCCAGAATAGACTGCCCCAAGTACGCTCAAGGTGGGACCTCCAATTTTAATGATCTTCGCTAAATATGAGTCTCCAGATACGGTTACAGTAAATTGTCCGGCTGTTTCGAATATTCCATTGCTAGCGATAATAGTGACTAGCGTTGATTTATCTGCATACGTATTCGTATCCCCCGGGGTAGGTTTTCCAGACAATGTGCGACTGTTAGCGTTAAATTTAAGCCACTGTGGCAAGTCTTTTACTCTATATATTATTGCATTCCCATTCGAATCAATAAACACATTGTCTGGCATGACATAATTGTAGTTTATATCTACTGTGGCTTGCTGTGTGGAAATCGGGTTTTGATAGACCGGTGCTGCCAGAGACGTAACTTTCAGATTGAAAGAAGTAGTGGCCGTTCCTTGAGTCGTAGTTCCCATGAGAGTCACAATATAATTGCCTTGGTCGAATGTACTGGGAGTTCCTAAGAGGGTGATTGAATTTAAATATAGTTGTAAGATTTGTAAGCCATGATCCCCATCCGCCAAATACACGGTAGTACCTACGACTTGGACACCCCTGGCAAATCCAAGAGTCTTATAAGTCCCTATCAGAGTAGGACTGCTCGGCTTAGCGATGTCAATGAGTTGTAATCCAATAAACTGATTGGCTACGTAGGCAATATTTCCTACGACTTCGACTTTAAAGGCAGATCCAATCTTATAAGCCCCAATCAGAGTAGGGCTGCTTGGCGTAGTGATATTAATGATTTGTAAGCTATCCCAAGCCGCCACATATGCAGTAGTTCCTACGACTTGGATTCCATAGGCAATTGTAGTAGTACGAAATGTCCCGATTAAAGTAGGGCTGCTGGGCGTCGCGACGTTAATGATTTGTAATCCACTATACTCATCCGCCACGTAGGCAATATTTCCTACGACTTGGACGTGCCAGGCTCTTCCAGGAGTGGTATAATTCCCGATCAGAGTAGGATGGCTCGGCGTAGTAATATTAATGATAAGTAAACCAGCATCTAGACCCGCCATATATGCAGTATTTCCTATAACTTGGACTTTAAAGGCAACTCCAGGAGTCTCATAACGTCCGATCAAAGTAGGGTTGCTCGGCGTAGCGATGTTAATGATTTGTAAGCTATCCCAGGCCGCCACATATGCAGTAGTTCCTACGACTTGAACTCCGTTGGTAAATCTAGGAGTAGTATAAATCCCGATCAGAGTAGGGTTGCTCGGTGTAGCGATGTTAATGATTTGTAAGCCACTATTTCCATACGCCACATAGGCAGTATTTCCTATGACTTGGACTTCTTCACAGGCATAGCTATCTGAATGGGCATAATCTGAAGGGGCATAATAGGCAGTTACTATTGGGTTTAATTGGATACTTAACCAACTTGGACCCTGTGTAATTGTTGGCTGAACAAACCCACCATCCGCATCTGTAAAAAATGTTTGATTCACACGAAACAAAGATCCAACGACTGCCACTTGATTGCTAAGCGGTATTGCAATTGGTGCTGCTCTTTCGCTCACTAGTCGATGAGAAATGTCCAATCCATCTTGCGCAACTTTTGACAAAGCAGTCGCATTGCTATCACCAAAATACCTGCTAGCACAATAAATCCCAGCCCCAACAAGAGCAATGGCACTCAGAGCTGTAGCTTTGAGGCCTGGTTTGCACGATGTGGGTGCCTGTTCAATAGATTTGGTGTGATCTAGTACTACAGCTAGTTTGAGAGGATTTTGAGATCTATACAGTGGAAGGATGCTTGGCATTCTGTACTCTTGCTTGGATGGGAGAAAAGTTTATACTGCTAGCGGCCTGAAACTTTGATTTTGGCGATCAGATTTTGTATCCCAGTAGCGTTGCGGAGATCGCCGCAAACTTAGGAAGTTTGCAAGATCGAGCTATGCGCTGGGGCGCAAAAGATATCGATCAAAATCAAAGTTTCAGGCCGCTGGCAGTATAGCATGCTTGTAGTATTACAACAAGCTCAGGTGCGCCCTTTAGAGATGCGATACAGGTGCAGGCTGCTGCAAACCCAAATGAATGGATGAGGAAAGATGTAGGCAAAGGTTGCAAAGGTGGGATGTTTTTTGAGCTCTTTTCCTAGGGAATAGCTCATGAGAACAAGGAGCGT
>JABDAE010000171.1 GCA_013289325.1 Chlamydiota bacterium | reverse complement strand
CAAAGTGATTCTAATTCAAGATCTTGCGCCAATTTAGCATCTCGAACTGCCGTTTCTAGGATTATTTCATATTCCATATCGCTTTTAAGAAGAGCTTTTTTCCCAGGAAGAGCAAACTCACCGCTCTTAATTAAAGTGTCTTCTATCCATCTACAGGACCTATAGCAAGCACTCTCGCTTAATCCATAGCTCTTTCCCATGGGAAAAGACTACCGACCCCATTTTTTACCTATCCTTAAAAAAAAGTGTTTGATTTATTCTGCATTTCCTAATAGGCTAACTTTATAAATGAGGTATATTATGGCTTCAACTCCGATCAGATCCTTTGGGATGAATAATCAGTTTGCTCCACAAAAATCCGACGATCAATCAACATCTTCTTCTTCAATAGAAGTAGATGATGCAGACCTCCCAACAAATAGTGTTCGACTTCCTCCTGACCTTGGTTCCAAAGAACATCTTAAGAGAATTGGAAAGCAGATGGATCGATTTGGCCAGCAAAAGGAAACCGCAGCAGATAAACAATACAAGTCAATGATGAAGGCGCAGAAAGATTGTGAGGATACAATCAATGCCCCGAAAGATGCGGCTTTGGAGATCGCTTCAGGTGCTGCATTAAGCTTTGGTGCTAAAGCGGTTGCGGGTCCAATAGCAGGTGCCGCGCTGGGTTGGGCAGCTAAAAAAGTTACAGAGCCAGCTCTTAAGGCAGTAAAAGATGCAACCCGCCTTAAGTGTGGACCCGAACCAACAAAACCCCCAAAAGAAGACATGTTTAAAGAAATCTATCAAGATATCTATGGGGAAGAGGGCTCTGAATCTTAAAAGTTCTGGTTCTTAAAAGTTAAGGAGTACTTATGGCAAACCCTGCCCATTTCTCACTACAACCCCGCGGCTGGAGAGATTTATCTCAACCAAGCCACCCTGTTAGCAATCTTCAGTTAAAGAATCCTCGGGCATCTGGTGGCTCGGCACCTAAATCTGGAACTTTAGTTTGCCCCGTTACACAAGGCAGTGATTCCTTGCAACTGACCGCCATGACGAGCCATACTGTGGTTCAAGAGGCACTTGCGAGCGGGCCCCTCTCGATGCAAGAACAGATGAGGACTCAAAGAATGATCCGTTCTCAAGAGAAAAAAATGATAGAGGAAACGGATGAAATGGTTCGCGAGGTTCGTGAGCTTTACGTGAAATTTGATCAAGACTTTCAGGCAGTGACAAAAAAGGCGCAAACCTTTTTGACCAAGGAGACTGAACGGTTGATCCAGTCAATTAGTAGCCATCCAAAAGATGCCCAACAAGTTGAAGTAGAGACAAGTGCTCTAAATTCTGTATTAATACTCTTTGCAAACATGGGTACTCAAGTCAAAAACAACTTCACAAGTGCCATGGAAGAGCTTAAACTGAAGCATGGCCAGACACAGACTGCATATCAGGAGGATCTGCGCCGCATTTTTGAAAATAGATCGAAGGAAGTACAGTTATTCGGCAAACTCCTTGAGACATTGCACATTCAAGAGGTTCATCAATTAACACAAGTTCTTCAAATTGAGGAAGCAAAGCTAAAAAGGGACGCGCAACTTTTTAGTCAAATGAAAGAAGTTGCAGCTGTTGAGGCGTCCCTAGTAGAAGCTGAGCACCGCCGTGGTATAGAACTTCTTACAATAGATCACCAGTATATGCAAACGGTAAACGAGTTAGCTTTAAAACAATTGCAAGAACAAAATGAACATTCTCGTAAGACCTCCCAAATAACTCTTACAGCAGAATTTCAAAATAAACAGTTAGAATCTCAGGAACGAATGGCTCTAGAACAAATGGATACTAAGAAAAAGCTAGGTCTTGCTCAAGTGCAAGTGCAAAAAGAAATTGCAATAAGTCAAGCTGAGCTTGCTTCTCAGACTGCCATTTACGCTAAAGAGATCGATAGTAGAACTAAACTGGCTTTAGGACAGCAACAAGCACAAACGAGCCAATTTCAGGTAGCTCAGAAAAAGGAAGAGAAACAATTACACTTAGACTATCTTAGGCAACGCGATGAAAGCAAAGAAAGAATTGCTAAAGAAAAAATGCGGACAGATCAAACAACAGCCATCATTAAGAGTGTTACAACGGCAGGAGCTGGGGCTGCAGCTGCAGGCTGCTCAGTTATGTAAGAACCTGTTAAAAAGAAAAAGGAGACTATTATGGCGTATACACCCTCTTATTCTGGTTCATGTAGCGGGTATAATTCAAGAACAGTAGACAACTGGCAGCCCCCAGGAACAGTCACCCCAGGATCAGTCAATCGATTGGGAGGCGATAGTGCCCGGGCTTTTTCTATGGATGGGACTCCGGGTGGGACTCCCTCTCTTTGGCAAAAGGGTTCATCAGCATCTGGAAAAAAGCAAACCCTAAGCCAAACTGCTGCAGAGGAACATCTGTCAAGTGGCGTTTGCTCTGCTGCTTCATTCAATGCGGATCAGCAGCAGGTGAGGCGATTTATCGCAAAAGAAATGACCAATCTATCTTACTTTCACGAGCAAGTGAGGGAAATCATTGATCGTTTCCTTCAAGAAGTAGAAATAGCTTCTAAAGCTTTACAGAGCTTTAATAGCGAAGTGGTAAGCCGCATGCATGTTGCATCAGCCGAAGAAAGTGAGAGAAATAGAGTTATCATGGAGTATTTTCAGCTTGCGCAATCAGTGAGAAAATCGCTTTGTTTCGATGCTCTGGATGCAGTCGACAAGGGTAGCAAAATCACTTTTGATGAAACGAAAGCGCTTATTGGTCTGATTTTTTTCGCCCGAGAGCAGCAGGTGCAATTGCTCGGTAAACATTTAACTGTTTTACAAGAGCAAGATACACATACTCTTCAGCTGGAATTAGAAAGACAAAAAGCCTTTCTTAGTGCAGATAGCCAATTATTTTCACAAATGAAAGAGATTGCTGCCCAAGATATGCAATATCAAGTCGTAACGCAAGAGCTTTCCTTAAAAGAAAGGCAGGCAAAGCACCAAATGAGGATGGACGAGAAAAGAGATGAAACTCAAAAAGATCAAATAGCGCATCAAAAAAAGATGGACGAGCTGCAATTGCAGCTTGGATTAAGAGCGATAGAAATTGCAACTGAAACAGATAGAATGCGTATGCAATTAAACGCTCAAGTTGAACGCGAGAAAACGAATCTGTTAGGCCAAGTCGAAATGCAAAGAACCATGATAGGGGCTCAAGTTCAAATCCATGGGCAAAACAAGCAAGCTGAAACTGCGATCCATAGACAAAACAGAGAAGCGGAGACGCGTATGTATGAGTTTGCAAAAAAAGCTGAAACCGAAATGTTTAAAAGCTCGCAGGAAACTCAGGTTGGATTAGCCAACGCAGAGGCGAATGCAATAAGGGCTAGAGGGTATGCAACGGGTCAGGAAAGAGGCGGTACTGCGCGTATTATTGAGGCTGGAAAACCTTCATGTGCAATTCTGTAGCTAGCCCATTTTCTTCAGGTTCTGAGTATTTGTTTTCTCATGAAAAGCTTTTGAGCGAGGAGAGGCAGACGCTTGTCACCGATCGCCTCCTCAAAGTGACGATCCGAAAAAATCCAATGGGTCAATTCGTTTGCGACTTTACCCATGAAGCCTCCCAACGAGTAGGTGTCCCTCTTTTTGCAGCCCCCGGATTTCAAGGGATGAAAGTCAATGCTAGTAATCTCTTTTATTATTCAGAAAAACATATGTTTGTTGTTCAAGACCCTAAGGCATCAATAGAGGGGAAGCTTTTGACTCGATATGAATGCCAGCCTGAACGAGCTGCAGATGTAAGGAAACAGAATACAGCCCTTTTACACTTAAGTCTTGCCCAGCCACACACCCCTTTTTCCCTTGAGGAGCGTCTCAAAATCCTCAAGGAAGGCGTATTGCAAGTGGAACTCAGTACAAAAGAACTTTTGGGTGTGAAAGATCTTTTGGTATGTCTCGGAAGTCAAGGCTCCGGAAAGAGCGCTTTCATTAATTTCTTCGCTGGATGTACCTTAGTGCCCACTAACCATAAAGATTCTTGGGCAACTATTATGCCCCAGATTGGCAAAATGACCGATGGACAAAGATTTTGCGAATGCCCCGGCTTCCCCCCTGGATCCAATTCGCTTCTCAATCTGATGAATATGGTGAATTTGACTGCCCTTCTTTCAAATGCTGCAAGTGTTAAAATCGTGGC
>JABDAE010000170.1 GCA_013289325.1 Chlamydiota bacterium | reverse complement strand
ACTACTGACCCCATTGTTTTTCCTTTCCTTCAGCGGTTAATAAAGAATTAATCTCCCTCTACTGGAAGATTGGAAAAACAATCGCAGAAAAACAGGAAATCAGTGGATGGGGAAGTAAGGTTATTGAAAAACTTGCAAAGGATATCCAAAGTGAATTTCCTGGTATAGATGGATTCTCGCGAACAAACGTGTTTAGAATGAGAGCCTTTTATCAAGAGTATAAATTAGTCCCACCAGTGGTGGGACAATTAGATGAAATAGACCACCTAGGAGTGCTGACCCAAATCCCTTGGAGTCATAACATTATTTTGATGGAGAAGCTCTCCAACATTAAAGAAAGGATATGGTATGCGACAAAAACTGTAGAAAACAGGTGGGGAAAAAGGGCTTTAGAAGATTGGATTGATAGAGGGATTCATAGTAGGCAAGGAAAGGCTGTAACAAATTTTTCTTTGCGTCTACCTGAACCTCAGTCAACTCTAGCGCAAGAAACTTTATGCGATCCTTATGTTTTCGATTTCTTGAACTTGCCACCTGGCCATCTAGAAAAAGATTTAGAAGATGGTCTCGTAGAGAAAATTCAACAGACGTTGCTGGCTTTTGGACATGGCTTTGCCTTCGTTGGGCGTCAATATCCTCTCGAAATAGATGGGGACACGTTCTATATTGATTTGCTGTTTTATCACATTCCATCACATCGATACATAGTGGTGGAGCTTAAAACAGAACCATTTAAGCCTGAATATACAGGTCAGATGAATTTCTACCTTGCTGCCATCGACGACATGCTTACATCTCCTCAAGACAATCCAAGTATTGGCTTAATTCTTTGCAAAAAGAAATCTAAGATCAAAGCAGAATATGCCTTAAGAAATCTGCAAAAGCTGATGAGTGTTGCAGAATACTCGACAGAAACACACGCCGAGAAACTATTACCCCCGATAGAAGAGATAGAGCACGAGTTGGAGAAGAAATTAAACTTTCTTAAGCATATCAACCACCTTTTTTGGTCATAACACCACTATTATTGGTGGTTGTCAATTTCTGAATATAGGCATTTCAATGGTGCACTGTGGTTCACTTCCACACAACAAATAGAAATTATTTTGTAATTAACGACAAAAACTTATTTACCTACCAACGTTATTGCATTTTGTTATATTATTCATGTTTTGATTTAAAATTATTATAGGATGATTATGAAGTTTGTGAAAGCAGAGGAGGGAGTCCCCGCCGCAGGATATGAGAAAAAGACGGTTCGTTATTATGATGCGGAAGGCAATGTGCGTATTCGGTTTGAAGGAACCAAAGCATGGCGATGTAATAATCCCGGTAATATGAAATATAAGAAAGGAGGATTTGGAATGCGCCATGGAGGCATTGGGTGTGCATTGTCAATGGTTGTATTCCCTACAGAAGAAGTAGGTAGAGACGCCTTGATTGCAAGACTAAAAAGCCCTGAATTCCGCATATTGACAATCGAGAAATTCCCAAGCATTTGGGATAAAGACAACGAAATAAATTATCGCAAGTTTATTTTGGACAAGACAGGTCTATCGCCAGAGCGAAAGCTTGAAACTCTAACAAAAGAGGAATTTGAATCCTTTCGCAAAGCAATCGAAAAGATGGAAGGTTGGGAAGAAGGATGGGAGGAATTCTATGAAAAACAATACATCTCAGCTGTGAAGAAAAAAAGCTCAACAATTACTGAATATCTGGTTCAAGGAAAAGAGGGAAATAAATGGCTAACAAAAGCTGAAGCTGTTATCCTAGCCGAATCAGGAGGGCTGCATGCCATTGTTGTTCACACAAAAAAAGGAACCTACCTCCGACCTGAATTTCATGCAAAAGCATTTCACGACCTGGTTTATTGTTAGAAGTTGCCTGGTGGGGCTTTTCCTGATTACTTCAAATTTATTCGCCGAAGATGTCGTTTTTACGGGAAAACTGGTTAGAAAATACTATCAACACTTAATCCCTCAGGCTGTAGAGCAAGGCATTTTTGGGTGGTTTCTTGAATTAGACTCTCCTTCCAAACTTTGTTTACAGAAAAAAATTACTGAATTGAATGAAGATGACCGACAGTATTTTGTGGGACTCGGATTTGATATATCCATTGTACAGCTATTTTTGTCAGGAATAGAAGACAAACAGTTGTGCCGTCGTTTTGAGGGAAAGCAAGTGGAAGTATTGGGAAAGTGGCCTTCTTCCCCGCACGTGTTTCGTCCCATCCCCTCATATCAGCTCCATCTAACCGAGATGAAACAGATTTCAGAAGATATTGTAGAATTAAGCGGAATTCTTCACTTCAAGGTTTTCCCTGGACCTCCTAACTATGATTGCATCGAATCTGGAGATTATCCGGAAGCATGCTGGGTTCTAAAGCTTGACCAACGGTCCAAAGACCTGTTAGCTGAACCTGTAAGTCTTGGGAGTGACTCAAAAGACGATGAAATTGCAATTAGAGTAGATAAATCATCGGAAAAGCTACTAGAACAATACGCAAACGCCTCCATAATCTGTCTAGGGCATATTCAATATGCCGAAACCGCACATGATCATACACCTCTCTTATTGCATTCCTGCAGAATTTCCCTCAATGCATCGAATGATGGTATTAAAAATGCATTGATAGACGCCATGCATAGTATACCCAAACAATCTCAAAATTTGGATTTTTGGCTTTGAGAAAGCCCCGCGATCGAACGATCGTAATCGCCCCCATATTATAATATGGGGGTGATTACGATCGTTCGATCCCGGGGCTTTCTCAAAGCCAAAAATCCAAATTTTGAGATTACTTGGGTATATACCGAAAGTGTTTCAAAAGGCATAAAATTATGAGCGCTGTAAAATATTGGTCTATAAAAACAAGAAAATATTTGTTTACTTTCCTGATCATATTCTTTCATGGATAATGCTTTGCAAATAGCCCCTTATCTCAGGAAGAACGCAAAACTTTTATCATTACTGGGGCATCAGGTGAGCTGGGCGGTGCAACCGCAAGATTGTTAGCGCATGATTATAATTTAATTCTGACAGGCAGAGATCTTGCCAAGTTAAAAAACCTACATATGCAGAGACCACCCAATAACCAATATCGAATGCCAAAGGGTTTAATTTGGAGCCAGGTGTGATGGAACCACAAAAAAGAAAATCTCCTGTTTGAGAGTCAAATCCCGCGAAATTCACCTCTTCTTTTCGAAGGGATTTTGCTTCAAATTCCGCATAAAGGCTTTTGGCTTTTTCAAGATCGCTCACAAAATGGGACCAACTCAGAAATCGATGTAATTCTTTTAAGCTTTCGATAACGCCTTTATAAATTAAATCCCCTTCTCTTGCAGACATGAGTCTTAATTCGATTTTGTCTTGATAGACAACTTTTTTTGGCGGCAATTTAAGCATGTTCCCACTCCTGAACAAGGCAAATGATCACTTTTTCCGACTTTTCCATCCCATCTAATGAGACCCACTCAAAACGGCCATGATAGTTTGAGCCCCCTGTAAAAATGTTTGGGGTCGGAAGTCCCATAAAGGATAGACGCGCGCCGTCAGTGCCGCCTCTTACTGGCTTATAAATAGGAGTAATTTGTTCTGCTTGAAATGCGGCGAGTACATGCTTCATGATTTCAGGGTGCTTGTCAATTACCTCTTTCATGTTGCGATACTGCTCATGAAAGGCAACTTTAATCTCTGCCAACGGGTATTTGACTCTTGCCATTTCCACAATGGCTTCTAGCTGCTTTTCCAATTTTTTAAGCTTAATGAGATCATGCTCTCTCGCAATTCCCTTTACGACGGCCATCTCACATGAGGCCTCAATGGTAGAAAAATGGATAAATCCCTCTTTTTGTTCTGTGGTTTCGGGAAGGAAATTTTCTGGCCACATCCTTACAATATCTGCTGCGATTCGAGTCGCATTCGCCATACAGTTCTTAGCAGAACCTGGATGGACACTTCGGCCCTTAATCGTAAGGGTGATACCATCTGCATTAAATGTCTCATCTTCGATAGTGCCCATCACATCGCCATCAATCGTGTAGGCAAAATCTGCTCCAAAGGCTTTGACATCAAAATGGGAGACCCCTTTTCCAATCTATTCATCGGGGGTAAACGCCACCTTTAGCGTTCCGTGGGGGATAGTGGGGTTTGCAATCAGGTGTTCCATCGCAGTTAAGATAATCGCAATCCCCGCTTTATTATCAGCTCCTAAAAGGGTATTGCCACTGGCCGTGACAATGTCATGCCCTTTACATTTAGCAAGCTCTGGAAAATCTTTTGGGGACATGGTTAATTTATCAACAGATGAGATTGTAAGAGTTCCCCCGTCATAATTTTTATGCAGCTGTGGGACCACATTTTCTCCACTTGCCTCTAAAGCCGTATCCATATGGGAAAAAAAGCCAATGGTGGGAATGTTTTTTGTCGAGGTCGCAAGCACTTCCCCTGTCACATATCCAAATGAGTCTATATTGACGTTAGCAAAACCGAT
>JABDAE010000169.1 GCA_013289325.1 Chlamydiota bacterium | reverse complement strand
CATGCTTTAATTTCCTCTGTTAAGCCCGAAAAGAGGAGCTCGACATTTTCCCGTTTGCATTTAGCTCCAAAATCTTGCAGCGCTTTAATCCCTGAGGCGTCAATGAAAGAGACGTTGCGCATTCGCAGAATAAATACTTTTGGCTTTTGAGGCAGCTGTTGCCATTCCTGATTGAGAAGATCTGAAACGGCAAAAAAGAAGGGGCCATTGATTTCAAAGATGGTGGTCCCTTCGGCAATATCTTTTCTCAATATCAGGTCTGAATCGTAAATGCTTGGCGCTTCATTCATATTGTCTTTTAAAATGTGCTGACACATCTTAATGTTCGTCTTGTCAGACATGTGCTTGACAAAGAGAATTGCAGAAAGAATGACGCCAACTTGCACCGCAGTTGCCAGGTCGATGAAGACAGTTAATAAAAATGTAATCACCAATACACATGCATCAGACCTTGCCCCCTTTATAATCGAGATGAAATGGGGCACTTCGCTCATATTCCAAGCGACAAAAATTAGGATGGCGGCAAGGGTTGGCAGCGGAACCTTTGCTGCATAAGGGGTGAGTAATAGCATAAAGAGCAACAAAATAAAGGAATGGATCATTCCCGCCATTGGCGTCTTTGCTCCCATATTGATGTTGGCAGTAGTGCGCGCGATAGCTCCAGTCGCTGGAATCCCTCCAAATAATGTAGAGGCAATGTTGGCAAATCCTTGGGCGATCAGTTCGCAGTTTGATCTATGGCGATGGCCCGTCATTCCATCTGCCACAACGGCTGAAAGAAGCGATTCAATGGCCCCTAATAAAGCGATGGCGATTGCATCCGGAAAGACATCTTGGATGGTTTTCAAAGAGAAATGAGGGATTGCAAAGTTTGGTAATGCACTTGGTATACCGCCAAATTTTGTTTGAATCGTCTCGACTGGTATTTTAAAAGCGGTAACAAAGATAGTGGCTAAACACGTCGATATAATGACAGCAGGCCATTTTGGTTTATAGTGTCTAATCAAAAAAATCAGGATAAGGGTTGAGGCGCCAATGCCAACTGATGCTCCATTACAACTTGGAAAATTTGCAATGTAGGCCATCCATTTAGCCATAAAGCCAGAGGGCGGCGTTTCCATACAGAGGCCAAAAAAATCTTTGATCTGCGATGAAAAGATCGTAAGTGCAATCCCGCTCGTAAAGCCCACCGTCACCGGATATGGAATAAATTTTAAAAAAAAGCCCAAACGGGCAAGGCCCATCACAATCATGAGAAAGCCAGCAATCAATGTGGCAAGTGCAAGCCCTTCTACTCCATGTCTTTGCAGGGTATCATAGACAATGACGATGAAAGCGCCTGTCGGGCCCCCGATTTGCGTGCGGCTTCCCCCAAGAAGTGAAATAAAAAACCCTGCAATAATGGCAGTGTAGAGCCCAGATTGGGGAGAAAGGCCCGCCCCGATTGCAAAAGCCATCGAAAGGGGAAGAGCGATTAAACCGACTGAAATCCCAGCCTTAAGGTCATTAAAGAAAAATTCCTTTGAATAACCTTCTTTAAAGCAGATCACACTCATGGGAATTAGATCTTTTAAGCTTTTAACGTAGTTGATGAGGCGAGTTAATGGCGACATATTTCCTCCCATGTGGCAGATCCTATTGTATACCGAAAGTATTTCAAAAGTTTGATTTTTTTTGGTATAAATCACAACTTTCGTCTTTGATTCGAAAAAAATATCGTATCAAAAAAATATCGAATCTAAAACGAATAATATAGGATGTGGTATAATTAAATAAGATTGCGATTTAATTAAAGTATTTTATTGTCTATAATCTATAGGGGGAATACTGTGAACTTAATTGACATGATTAAAGCCGTACTTGCGTTTGATTGTGAGATAACAGGCTCTAAGATCCATACTCCACTTAGCATAGCCTCATGTCAAGAAGCGATAAAAGCTCTTGCAAACAATAAGCAAAGGCAAGATTGGGGACAAGTCAAAACGGAAGATATCTGTGCCCTCATGAACGCTCTACGCAGGCTTGAGCCAAATGAGGAGATCAATGCAATCTTTGCCTCTTGTCTTGAGCCCGATGTAGGGCACTTATTTCAACGCAAAGACCTTCCAAAAGAGATCTTCTTGAGGGATGACCAAGGACTTCCCCTCGCAGCAGTCGCGATGGCAAATGATCCAGAAATTGTGAAAGCAATGTTGCAACACCCCAATTTCCCAAGTGAGGGTTTGGGGACAGCTAATGATTGGCCCATAAGCGATTGGAGTGGCCACCAATCAATCTTATCGCATGCCTCTAGAGCAGGATGGGGCGATGTCGTTGAAATCCTGTTGCAACGAGAAGACGCACCTAATGAATGGTTTGCCCCCAATCAAGAGGGGCAAACGCTTTTGCATACTGCATGCGCAGGTAGTTATGCTCATGATGTAATTAATACTCTTTTGACACACCCTTTCTTTCAAGAAGCGTTTTTTGTAGCAGATGTCGATAGGATGACCCCTTTAGAATATATCATTAGAAGAAACTATATCTATCCTGACCAAGAGCCCTTACTCATCCAAATCGTCAAACATCCTACTTTATCTGAAAAGTTATTTGCGAATGAAAACCTTATAACATCAATTTTATGGCCTGCGTGTACATGGGGTGCTGTCGATTTAGTTACAGCTCTTGTAAGTGATAAGCGAATGCCTCCCTCATGTTTTCTTCAAAGTTCTACCGGCCGGACTGTGTTTGATCAAACCAGCTTCCCATTTTCGAAAAATACCGAGGCTATACGATGCGCTCTTATGCAATGTCCTCGCGTACCCAAAGCATTCTTTTTACGGCCACCTCAAGACCTATCTATAACACCTTTAATGTGGGCAAGCAAGCAGGCAACTTCTGAAACTGCACAGCTTGTGATTAAATGCATGCAGCAAGCAGGCTTTACCCTAGATGAATTTGCAAAGCTTTTGCCTTGGAAAGATCCGGTTATTTTAAAAGCTTTTCAAAATGTATTTGGCGAGCAAGATTTTGCCACACTTAACGCATGCTTAATAAAGTCTGAAAGAGAATTCATCGACGCACTTAATCTTTGGGCAAAAAGCGAGGCAACCGAACATGCTATGGAAGCCTATAACCGTATATTAGAAGCCTATATTAAGCGTAGTCCCGAACTGAAATTAGATAACCTTTATCTAAATACCCTCCCCGCTTGTATAGGGCGCTTAACCGCACTCTTTAGTCTAGATCTTACGTGCAATAACTTCAGTGACCTGCCAGCAGAAATTGGACAGCTAATCTACCTGCGAAAATTAAACCTTAGTTACAATAATCAACTCACAAGCTTGCCACGTGAGCTTGGAGAACTAGTCAACCTAAGCGTGTTAAACTTGGGAGGCAACTACCAACTTGTAAGTTTACCTTCTACATTCCGCCATTTGATAAAATCTCTTCCCTATTGGTGTTTGATCGAACAAGATCCCCCCGAGCGTTTTGTGCTAGTGCAACAACAGCGCTTTGCGGTGACGTCTGCAGCCTATGGAGAAGTGAGAAGCAAAAATGGGCTGATGCTAAAGTACAGCTACGAAAATGGGGTGCTGCAAGTGCGCGATGCGGCAGGAAATTTCGTGCCTATCCCTTTTGATCATGACGGTTTAAAAATAGAACTCCAAGCGCGAGAAGGAGGACACGATTTGCTCGTGGAAAACCTTAAGCAAGAAATAAAAAGGTGGGTGTCTCCTCCTGCAAGCGTTAAGACAGATGCCATATTGGGGCCTCATACAGACACACTTGTGCTTAGCGCTGATGTTGATGAAGCGATACACAACCCAGAAGGATTATTACTTGCGCTTTATACCGAGTACAAAGGCACCCCTTTCAATGCCTTCAAAGTAGGCTGTTATGGCAGCGATATCTTCTTCACTTTGAGCATTTTGTATGTGCAGGTTGTCAAAAAACAGCTTTTTAGTGAGAGTTTCACCTTGAATGATGCGATCTAATTCACTAGCAGATAGAGTTCCTATAGTGTTTTCCCACGTTATGGGCTGAAGTGGATTTTCTTCCGTTTCACTTGAGCTTGGTTGATTTTTTATATGGAGCCACATGCCTTTGCCAAGAGCATGCAAGGCTCCTGCACGTGCATCGAGAAGGCAATTGAGACCTTGTCGCACTAGATCCGTTGAGCCGCGCAAAAGCTTTTCATCTTGTCCATTAAGAAGCTCTTGCAGACCTACAATATGTTGGATGTAGGGATAATTAAAGTAGCACATTTCCAACTTTGGCTCCTTATAGTATTCCTCAAGGTATACCACTTCTTCACTGCTTATTGCTTTAAAAATCTCCAATCGTTCTTCATGCGTAAGTTCTGCATAACGCTTAAGAAACAAAGCGGGATCAAGGGTTTTTAGAGCCTCAAAAGTTTTGCGATCATACTGCGTACCTATATTATACAATCGATCTGAAGGTGCCAACAGGGCACCTGCCATAATATGACCGATAGCTTCCATGCATGCCAGTGCATTAGGATCATTTGCCCTAACTGATGGCTTACCATCT
>JABDAE010000168.1 GCA_013289325.1 Chlamydiota bacterium | reverse complement strand
TAAATGCTAAATTGGTTGTTACTTAAAAAAAGGATTTTTCTATGTATCCTCGCGATCTGACCATAAAATTAAAATCTGCTGCAACACAATTTCCGATTGTGTCATTGCTTGGCCCAAGACAAGCTGGAAAAACGACCTTAGCAAAAGAAACCTTTCCGGAATATAAGTATGTGTCCTTGGAAGATTTAGATAATCGTGCATTTGCAGAAGATGATCCACGCAATTTTTTAACGACTTACAGCAATGGAGAAGGGGTGATCATTGATGAGATCCAGCATGTTCCCTCACTTTTTTCTTATCTGCAAACCCACGTCGATACCACGCAGCTTGTTGGAAAATTTGTTTTAACAGGATCGCAAAATTTCTTGTTAAATGAAAAAATTTCGCAAACATTGGCAGGACGCGTTGCCATTTTCACATTATGGCCATTATCAATTGATGAATTAAAACGTGTGGATAAACTTCCTCGTCATTATGAGGCCTTGTTATTTTCCGGATGTTACCCACGCATATATGCACAAGAGATGCTTGCGACTGATTGGTATCCGAACTATATTCGTACCTATCTAGAAAGAGATGTTCGGCAAATTCAAAATATTGGCGATTTAAGACATTTCCAAACTTTTATGAAATTGTGTGCAGGAAGAGTCGGGCAAATGCTTAACTTATCTGATTTAGCACGTGATTGTGGAATTGCTCCCAATACAGCCAAGGCTTGGATTTCAATTCTTGAGGCTAGTTACATCATTTTTCTCCTTTCACCCCATCATGCCAACTTTAATAAACGTCTAATAAAATCTCCTAAACTCTATTTTTGTGATACGGGACTTTGTTGTTCATTGCTCGGCATTGAATCGGAATCTCAAATTAGTTCCCATTACCTGCGAGGCGGATTATTCGAAGCTTTAATTATTTCTGAAATGATTAAGAAAAGGCTAAATCTTGGCCTCGTGCCCAATGTCTATTTTTGGCGAGATCAGGTAGGTCATGAAATCGATTGTATTTACGAAAATGGATCTAAGTTAACTCCAATTGAAATTAAATCTGCTAAAACAATCAAACAAGATTTTTTTTCTGATTTAGAGTATTGGTGTAAGCTTGCTGGACTAGATCCTGAAAGCGCTGTTTTAATATACGGTGGGGACGAACTTCAAAAGCGCAAACACGCCCGTGTATTAGGATGGCAACATACCGCCGAAATACTTTCGGTATAAATCACTTTGTATATGATAGACTATTAAATTTTGATTGCAACCCTTATGTACAATATGTTACACTCTGCCTTATGTTGACATACAATAAACATCTATCACAGCCTTACCCGCGCATTCTTTGCAAGACCTCAACGACCGGCTTTCGCCGGTAATTTTCATCTTTGCCTTCACACTTTTCCATTAGAATCTTTTAAATAAATCTCTCACTTTAGGCTTAACGATGAAAATTACTTTTCCGGACAATCAAATTCTCTCATTTAAAGAGCCCATGAGCGGCCTTGAGATTGCAGCGCAAATAAGCATCAAGCTTGCAAAGGCAGCGCTTGCTATGACAGTCAATGGCAGACTTTGCGATGTCAATACACTTATTGACGAAGATGTAAAATTAGCATTTCTAACAGCTCATGACAAAGTAGGCCTTGATGTCATGCGCCATACAACAGCTGCTCAAGTGCTGGCAAGAGCAATAAAGGAGCTTTTTCCCCAAGCAAAATTGGCCATTGGCCCCACAATTGAAAATGGTTTTTACTACGACATCGAACTTGAAAGTCCCCTTTCCAGCGACGATCTGCCAACAATTGAGGCGATCATGCGCCGCATTATTGCAGAAAATAACCCTGTCACAAGGGAGGTTTGGAAAGCAACTTCAGTGCGCAATTACTTTGCCGAAAGGGGCGAAACATACAAAGTCGACATCATCGATGCAGCTATTTCCAAAAAAGAGCTCTTGCAAGGAGATAGCCTCTCAATATATCGACAAAGTGTAAAGAATGGCGCTGATTTTATCGATCTTTGCAGAGGCCCCCATACACCATTTACGGGGTCCATTTCCGAATCATTTCAACTCACTCATCTAGCAGGCGCCTATTGGAAAGGAGATAGCCGCAATAAGATGCTCACACGCATCTATGGCATTTCATTTGGAAATAAAAAAGATTTAAAAAATCATCTTGCAATGTTAGAAGAAGCTGTAAAGCGGGACCATCGTAAATTGGGAAAGGAACTTGAACTTTTCACATTCGCATCTGAAGCGATAGGGCCAGGACTTCCCCTTTGGCTTCCCAAAGGAACAATAATTCGCGATGAGTTAGAAAAATGGGCCCGCTACGAAGAAGACAAAGAAGGCTATGTGCGCGTCATCACACCAGTGTTGACAAAGGAAAGTCTTTATCAATACTCAGGGCACCTGGATTTTTATAAAGATGATATGTATGCCCCCATGGAGATAGATGGAGAGCGCTATTACCTTCGTCCCATGAACTGCCCACATCATCACCATATATATTTAAGCAAAATGCGCTCATACCGCGATCTTCCCTTGCGCATCGCAGAATATGGATCGGTCTTCCGATACGAGGCACATGGAGGGCTATCAGGCCTTATGCGGACAAGAGGCTTTTGCCAAAACGATGGACATATCTATTGCAGTGAAGATCAAGCGGAAGAGGAGTTCATCAAGGTTATGAAGTTGCATGCGCGTTATTATGCAACACTTGGCATTAAAGACTTTTATATGCGCTTATCAAAACCTGATCTAAATAAAATAGATAAATACATCAACGCGCCAGAAAAATGGAAAAAAGCGCTTCATATCATTGAGTCAGCCATGAAAAAGTCGGGATTGCCCTATGAAGAGGCGGAAGGAGAAGCTGCCTTTTATGGTCCCAAAGTCGATTTTCAGATTAAGAGTGTGATCGGAACAGAATATACGATCTCCACAAATCAGCTCGATTTTCTTGCAACAGAGCGCTTAAATCTTACCTATAAAGGTGCAGATGGACAAGATCACCCGATATACGTCATTCACAGAGCTCCCCTTGGTTCTCATGAACGCTTTGTCGCCTTTTTAATCGAACACTTTGCAGGGCATTTCCCATTATGGCTCTCCCCTATCCAAGTTATCGTCACAGGCATTGCAGAAGCTCATAGTGAGGCAGCATCGTCCCTTTTACAAAAGTTAAAGTCGGTGGGTATTAGAGCCGAAGGAGACTTTCGCAATGAGAGCATTACGTTTAAGATCAGGCATCATTCCTTGCAAAAAGTCCCGGTCATTCTAGTATTAGGCGATAAAGAGATCGAAAATCAGACTGCAACAGTAAGACGACTTGGATCAAAACAGCAAACAACGTGTGCAATCGATCAAATCATTGCGCAATTGCTTGACGAGATTCGCTCAAAAAAACTACCTTAAGCAAGAGAGTTTATACCGAAAGCTTTCTCAAAATTGTGAGTCGCGTTCGGTATACTCGCAAGAGTAACCTAATAACGTCAGATTTGTAATAAATCGCTAAAGTCGATGATCCTAGCAAAAAAACCAGCCTCTTCAACTTCTGGCATCACTCCATTAACGTGAATCAAAACTGGAATGGTTGCATGCCCTTTAGGGACGTGTAAACATTTAAGTTTAGCTTGCATTTCTGAAATAATTTTTGAAGGCACAGCATTTCTTGAAAACTTGATTTCACAGACAAAGAGATTTCCATAACGTGTCTCAATAAGATAGTCTTTAATTCGATAGCGGCTGTGACGTAATTCTCGACCTGTTTTTAAAGACCATGTGTGCTCTTTGCCTAAATAACCGGCAAGAATTAATTCTTCTAGATACTCACTGAGCTGCCCACTGCTTGCATAATGAATGCGTTCAGCTATAGTCGTATAATCAGCTGGTCCATTCGACAAAATTTCAACGATTTTGCGATGGTTTTCAAAGCGTTTTCCAAAGAGATCATGAAAAATACTTTTAAATTCGCCGACTAAAAGTCCATTAGAAGAAAAACATAAACGACCAATGTTTTCTTGCGCGGATTGCTCTGGATTAATTTGCTCTAAATACCAAGGAATGCCTCCCGTTACTGATAAAAGAATAAATTTTTCTTGGACGGATCCACGAAATCCCGTCTTTTCTAATAGTTGGTTGCATTCAGCTAAACTTAACTCTTGTAAATGGATTTTATGAGAGATGCGCCCAAAAAAACCTGTGCTGCTGATGATATTCCTTTCTATCCAAGATGAGACTGACCCACATAAGATGAGGATTAAATGGGGCATTTTTGAAAAATATTCATCCCAGGCGATTTTGAGTTTACCAAGAAATGTTGGATCTTTTGCCCCCATCCATGTAATTTCGTCTAACAACAAAATAAATCTCCCTTTTGGGATTGAGCGCGCAAGCGTTGTAAATAAATCGCCCCAGTCATCAGCTCTTGGTTTAGGCAATCCCGTTTTTTCTTGAAGCTGTCTTGCAAACTCTTCACGTTGCAATTTAGCTGTTGTTTTTTTTTCAGGATTTTCTTTGCCTTTTGCTAAATTCCTAAAGGAAGATAGGAGC
>JABDAE010000167.1 GCA_013289325.1 Chlamydiota bacterium | reverse complement strand
GGCTTATTTCCTCAAGAAATTGTACGAAAGTCGTTCTTTGTGTTTCGTTACGAGTGCGAGCGAGCTGATGTGCTCGCAATTCAAGCGCTCTTTCTTTCTCTTCAAATTTTTTGAGGAGCTCGATATTTTCCATTAGCGCCTTTGTTTGAGGAGTTAACATCTATTTGCATGATTTCGATAAAGCATTCCTGGAGGATTCAAATTCCCCTTTTTACTTTGCTAATGCCAGACTCATCCGCTATGCGGATGATTTCATGGTGATGGCGAAATATATGGGGAAACGTATTTCAGACTGAATAGAAGGTAAAATTGAAGGCGAACTAAAGCTCTCTGTCAACAGAGAAAAGACTAAAATTGTGAAACTGAACAAAGAAGGTGAACGTTTAAATTTTCTGGGATACTCTTTCAGATTTGATAGGGACCTCAAAGGACGAAGGTTGAAATATTTGAATATGTTTCCGGCCAATAAGTCAGTAGATAGGCTCAAGGAAAAGATAAAAGAGAAGACTGGGAAACCGACACAGTCACCACTAAATGCAGTGATCAAGGAACTAAATCTAATGCTTAGGGGGTGGGCAAATTATTTTAAATTAGGTTACCCTCGGAAAGTGTTTAGAGATATAAACTATTACTTGCAGGTGAGGTTTCATAGATTTACTAAGAATCGTAAAGGGTTTGGATGGGAATCTTAAGGTAATCGATTGGGCTTGCAGGAGAGGCAAAATGTAAAAACCCTTCCGCAATTGCTTTTTTAAGATCTAGGCCAACCAAAGATCAGCTTTTAAGCTATATCAAAGAGTGGGAAGCTAAATTTTAAGCCTGGGTCGTATCATTCATTTACCCATGCCCCTGCCCTTGCCCGTGATGGATAGGTTAAATCTGTCTTGGGGGCAAAAAGTCTTATTTTGGACGGTGGTTTTGACAAACTTTTGAGTTTTCTTGTGTATAGTCAGTTTACAAATCCTACAATGAATGTTTTTATTGATTAATAAATATTAATAGTGTTATTTTTATTTTTAGATAATTGTTTAAATATTATCTATAGGTGATAAAGAAGGTAGGTATGTCTAGTGGAGATTTTAGCGGTGTCAACAATATGTCCGGGGCAGGAGATGCATTTTTCCAGGCCTTTATGGCTAAGTTCCCAAATATGGCTAAGTTCCCAAAAGGTGCAAGAGCAAAAGTGTTAAAAGAACTTGAACGGTCTACAGATAGTGTACAAAATATGATTATCGTTCAAATCATTGACGTTGCTGCCAAGGCATTTGCAATGAACGAAGGGATAGGATTAGAAAACTTGGGTGGCGCTTTAGATGCATTGGGTGTAAAGATCCAAGAGTTTAGGAAAGATCCCAATCGCTATAGGCCGAATCGCGAAGGAAAATTAGTAGACACACATGCCGAAGCGGCAAGAAGTGCAGAGGAAGTAATCGAGCAGATGCGTGAGGTGTTATTGCCGACACAACATAAACATGCAGCTCCTTCCTCTCGCCCTGACCTACTAGATAATTTAATCGCTACACAGCCCCAAGTGGCAAGCAGTGTAGAAGAAGTGATAGACAAGGGGCTTAAGGCTATAGCTCCTGCTGCAGCTGTATCCTTGATTCCAGACTTGATTCACAACCACCCTGCACTTCCATTATTAAAAAAGTGGGTAGAGCAGAACCCATATGACGCAACAACAAGAAATAGGAGGAAGCGATTCCAGCATGTGGCACCCGATGGAACGGGCTTTTACAAGGGTGTGATTGGAAGGGTAAGAGATGGTGTTGTCATACAATCCCTAAACAGCTGGAATAACTACAAACACGATGGATCGTATTTTGAATTAGATCCCGATGGGAATTTGATAATACCCGAAGGAGTGCCCTCAAGGCAACTCATGAATGATTTGCAGGATGCCTTTGATGTACTGAAAAAACTAGGATATTCATAATGTTAATTAAACGAGATAAAACATAAAACAGTAGTGTGGGTGTACTATGAGCAATGAAATTTATGATGTTTCTCAAGAAGTAGCCAAAAGGAGCTTTTGCAACAAGGCTACTTACGAAAAAATGTACCAAGAAAGTTTACAAAATAACGAAGCTTTCTGGGAGAAACAAGCAGAAATGTTGACTTGGTTTGAGAAATGGAAAAAAGTCAAAAACTGCTCATTTGACATTCCTGTGCACATCAAGTGGTACGAAAGGGGCAAACTCAATCTCTGCTATAATTGCCTCGATAGACACCTTCCGGAAAGAAAAGATCAAGTGGCGTTTCTTGTCTTACGCGGGATGACATTGCGGATATTCAAGACTGCATTCAAAAGAGGGTTTTAAAGTATTTTGGGAGACGTGATTGTAATGAGATTTTGTTTCTTCTTGGAGGGTGCGTTTTCAGGATTGTTGGGAGTTCCAAAACCAAAAAACTCTCGTTCAATGGAGAGATCAATATCTTCGGAAAAACGATCAATCAATCTGTACACTTTTGAAAGAGAAGTGCCTCCTTTAAAGGTAAGATAAAGTCTCACTTTTTCTAATGAAAACAACCTTCCTAAAATCCATACAACCCAAAAGTCTTTTTCGATAATCTCAAAAGGCATGTTTTGGATATCAGCAGCTGTTCGAAAGAAAAGTTCTCGCTCATCTTGAGTGAAAAGATGGATTTCATTCATGGCTTAAGCTCCAGTATTTCAAAAACAAGAGCTCGTATCCAGGCAGGAGCAAATTTCATGTTCTTTTTAATTTCCTCTTTAGGTGAGTCTTCAAGGAATTTTGCAATTTGCAAGCGTGCTTTTTGATCGATATGATCTTTTCCTAAATTTTTCAAAGCTTGGATCAATAGACCTTCCTTAGTCCCAGTAGAAATCATGTTTTTCTTTGTTGTTTTTTTGAAGATTAATTCTTGATTACCAATTTTGACTTTTTTGGAGGCAGCTTCAGTTAGAAATATAATTCGACCAGGAATTTGCGTAGAAAGGCCAACTAAATTTGCTGCATGGGCGCCTGCTGGTTGAATAAGCACTCCGTCTTTTTCTGCAATGGCCTTTGCTACTTCATTTAAATCGGGAGGAATAATACCTAATGTATCGTGGTTTTGGGGATAGTCATAGAGACCACGCGCAAGTCTTCGTATGAATTTTTGTTTTTCAAGTTGTGATAAGGCTTTCCTAATGGATGCATCACTTCCTAGGTCCGAAAAATGAAATGGCGTAAAGCACCAACCAGGGCCGTTCTCAATAATTCTATTTTTTATTGTTATTTCAGCACTATGACGCATTCGGATCAGACTCCATTTTTCACAAAAACTAGCATGTTTTTGTGAAATTAGCAATGAGAAAATCGTAACTTTCACAAAAACAGGTTGTTTTTTGTGAAAATTGCTTGTTGTCAATCGGCCAACATCTTGTTGGCCATAGGAAAATTTTTCATTTTTTTGGGAGAGATGAATTAATTGGGCGTGCCTAAAATAGGGTCTTTTTTTTAGTGTTGACGATTGGAATGACGGTTTTGGGGCCAAATGGCGCAGGACCTCTTGCACCTCTTGCGATTGCTTCAGTGCTTGCGGTCATGGTTTATGCAGGAGGGCACGTTTCAGGGGGGCATTATAATCCCGCGGTATCTTTCGCTATATTTTTACGCCGCAAGATAAGCCTCCTTGATTTGGGACTCTATTGGGTGGCGCAGTGTATAGCAGCTGCGGCTGCTGCCTATCTAGCCCTTTATTACGAATAGAAATAGGGGAGAGCAGTTATACAACTGCGCTTTCCTAAGTTCCCTGATCGAGCTCCACCTGCATATCCAAAATGCGGATCGCAAGCGGCCGAGTGAATGCAGGCGGCACATCAACATCAGGAAGAAGCTTTTGATTAAACGCGCTACGCGGCAGTGCATCCTTCTCCTTTCCCAACATCACTACTTTTATCGGCAAAGACTTAGCACGCGCCTCCTGTACCAGCTCCTTGATACGAGCCGATAAGACTTCGAGTAAAACCTCAGGAATTGTGTCCTGTGGCGTTAAATGAGTAGACCCAACCCATCCAAACCAAACCTCGGGCTTAATGCGTATTATTCCAGGACCTTCGGGGGAAGCACTTTCTATTTTGATATAGCGCTTTGCATGGTAAGTTAGATGATCTAGCAAGATCTTGCTTATATCTGGATTCTCCAATCCGACCTTTAAACATTGATAGGTCACCCAGCCTTGATAAGTCCTCAGCTCATATTTAACTAGATGGGTGAAAAATAGCTTGATGTGTTCAGAAGATATAGGTTCTGAAGATCCCTTAATAATCTTCATGATTTCATTACAAGTCCTAATTGTTCCGATCACAGACAGTGCTGACGGTGGCTCATTCATCAACTCCTCCATAGCTTGGCTCCAGGATTCATAAAACAGTTCGGAGTTCTCCATAGAGGAGGGTAGCGAAACAGTAATCCAATGAATGATAAACTGACCAAATTGATCTTTGGGAGAACTCTTTATAAACTTTTCTATCTCCTCATCTGAAAGAGGAGGCTCTGCTGTATAAAGGGCTCTGCATTCATCATAAGCTTTGAGCACAAGATCTGCG
>JABDAE010000166.1 GCA_013289325.1 Chlamydiota bacterium | reverse complement strand
CCATTGCAACTGAAGGAATAAAAGATAAAGACCGCATCGTTTCGACGACTGCCATGTGGCTGCTCACTTTAAAAGACCCTCAAAATGGGCAAAAGGCGTTTGAAAATAGATTGAACAATGGTTGCGAAGAAGAGCAGTACATGGCGGCATCGGCTCTTGCCGCCACAGGGAAATATGGTTTACCCTTAATGCGAGATTTCTTTCTTCATTCCACATCTAGCGTGATTCGCATGAACTTAGCCCTTGGCTTGATCGGGCAGCGCCAAGCTGTCACCTCAGCTTGCAGCGGCCTATATGAGGGACTTTTGGAAATAAAGGGAACACTTGCCTTTGAAAATATAGGATCCTTTCGCACTTTGATCCCAAGCCAGCTCAAACACGATGAAGCCATTGCCAATTACCCAGAAGCTGTTAGGGACTGTCCATCAATAAATTGGGCAACCGGATGCGCCAAAGCCCCGGGGTTGGATCGATCGAAAGTGATCCCATATTATAATATTGGGTCACTTTCGATCGTCCAACCGCGGGAGCTTTCGCGCGGTCCGGTTGCCCAATTTATTGATGGACAGTCCCTTAATCAGATCACGCGCCTTGAAGTGCTTCAAATTCTTGCCATCTTAGAATATCCCAAAGCGCAAGAGGCGATCAAACTCTTCTTAAAGACAAGCCAATGGGGAGTGACGGGTCTTGCCTCTTTATTACTTTTGACAGAAGGCGATGAGGAGGCGGCAATTGTCGTTGAAAGGCTGCTTGGCGATCAAGATCAAAAAGTAAGGGTACAAGCTGCCCTTATCTTAGCATTATGGGGAAGAGGAGATAATGCCATTCATATCCTGCAAGAAGCTTATAGCGATAGCCATAAAGAATTGAAGGAACAAATTTTAGAGGCAATAGGCAAGGTGGGCTCGCCCCTTTCGCTGACATTTTTAGTAGATAAGTTGCAAGAGCCTTTTCCATCGCTGCGTCTGATTGCCGCAAGCGCTCTTTTGGAGTGTCTCTACCACTAGACTTTTGGAAATAGCTGTCTGATTTGCTCTTTAAAGCGCTGTTTTTGCAAAAGATACTCTTTGCGATTTTTTTCGCCAATTTTTTTCAGCTCTTCCTTAGGAAGCTTCATTAACGCTTTCACTGTTTGCTTTAATTCTTCGGGATCGAAATGGTATTTGGTGGCCAATTTCTGCTTAGTTGTATGGCTATATTTAACAAGGCACCTCTTATCTTTAATAAATTCATTCATCGGTGGGGCGTCAGTGGTAATGACCACAGCTTTAGTGCTCATCGCCTCAGCTAAACAATGTCCAAACCCCTCGGTACTGCTTACGCAAAGATGCACTCCACAAGCATTGCTCTGATAGATGAGTTCTTCATCGGGAAGATAGTCGGGATAGAAAATAATATTAGGACTTTTTGATATGTTTTTTATCTGTGAGACAGTAGGATCTGAAGTCACAAGATGAAGGAGTGGAAGATCGTGGTTTGTCCTCCAAAGATCGACGATGCCTAGCGTGCCTTTATTGAGTGTCCCTATTCCGCCGATATGAATCAAGGTGGAAAAATCTTTATCTAGCCTCTCGTCGTAGTGATCTAAAGAGGTAAAGCCAAGATCATATGTCGGAAGATTTAAGCCTTGATAAATTCTTTCTACCTCTTTTGTGCGACATAAGATTAAATCAACACCTTTTGGCGCACTCAATGAACCTAGATACCACTCCGGGTTTGGAATAAAATAATTTTTTTTCGCATACCCAAATAATGAATCGTCGAGATCTTCTATAAAAATGTTGATATCTGCTTGAGGGATAGAAGTTGTATTCTTTGTTCTCAGCATTTTGTGAATGCCTTTCAAGGTAGGACTTTTCATTGCGTGCGGACAATAATTGACATTGTACCCTAATGCGGTGAGCGCATCTTCTAGGATACGGAAATCTCTTGATAAGCCTGAGCCATTGTCATTGGCAAGAATATTCACAACAGGTGCTGCTGCCATTTCTTTGCAAAAAGCATTAGAAAAAGCTAAAAGTGAAAGCAACAAGAATAATAGACTTCTTTTGAAACTCCATTTGGTCGCTAAACTCATGCTTTTTGGCATCTTTGCTGCAAAATTTTTCACTTACTGTCTAAACCATTTAAAATTGACGTCGCTTCCAAGCCCATTTTTAAGATGTGTAATTGCATCGCGTGTGATCCCATACTCTTTAATATTTGGGATGAAATGAATATCGCAATCGATTGGGCACCATAAATAGATGTGAAGGAAGTAGTTGTAGATTTTTTCTATCCCGGATCTGGACAAAATATAGGAGTACATCCCATAGCGGAGGCCAAGGCGCTCTAAATCAGATCCAAGAGGTGTTCTTTTTTTTTGAGACTTAAATTGGGGCAAGGTTTGACCCGGGCGGGGTACCCAATCACTTGCGCCATAATGGGTATATGGCAGGACTGCATTTCTGGAATTGGTATCTGTATATAAGATATCCCAGCTTTTATCTAGATGCGTTAAATTTTCTATGAAGCTTGGAATGATACTAGGATTTTCTAAAAATTCCAGATCATCTTCCACGATCCATACGGCGTTAAATCCGCGTATATAGGCATCGTTGATGACAGAAAGATGACTTAAAAGACAACCAATTTGGGGCCCCAATAGACGGACAGGGTAGGGACCAAACATTTGCTGTTTTTGGCTTTCGGTGAGTTTACGGCCATCAATTGCACTGACTCGGTTGGCTTTGACCCCCACCTTCTTAAAGATTGCCTTCATATGGTCCCATCTATCGGTGCGCCTATCTAAGTTGATGACATAGATACAATCGATTAATGCAATACCCGATGTATGTTCGGTAATTTCAATCGGCTTTAAAAAATTTTGATGAGGGGATATTTCCTTTATCACGTAGGCTTCAGCCCCAATTACAGCCATTAACATCAAAGAAATTAGGCCTTTTAGCATAGTATGATTCTTGCGTTGCATGTGTTTTAAAAGAAGTCTAATGTTTGGAATTTAATAAATTGCCTAAATTTTGAGTCCACGCAAAACCGATGTCGCTTCCAAGTCCATCTGCGACATTTGTGATGACATCGCGCGTGGTCCCATACTTCCTCATATCCGGAATGTAATGGATGTCCACATCAATTGGACGCCATAAATAGATGTGAAGGAAGTAATTGTATATTTTTTCTATGCCAGATCTAGACAAAATGACCGAAGTCATTCCGTAGCGCAGGCCAAGGCGCTCTAAATCTGACCCGACAGGTGTTCGTATTGCTTGCACTTTGAATGGGGGAGGAGTTTGGCCTGGACGAGGCACCCAACCATTACTGCCAAAATGGATAGGTGCTCCTTGGGAGTTTTTGCAGTTGGTATCTGTGTAAAGGAGATCCCAGTTTTTATCAATACGAGTTAAATTTTCTATAAAGCTTGGAATGATGGATGGATCTTCTAAAACCTCGACATCATCTTCCATGATCCATATGGCATTAAATCCTCGCATGTAGGCATCATTTACAATAGAAAGATGACTCAAAAGACAACCGATTTCAGGGCCTGAGAGGTGGATAGGGTAGGGACCACACATTTGCTGCTTTTGACTTTTCGTGAATTTACGACCATCGATTGCACTGACTCGGTTGGCTTTGATTCCGGTCTTCTTAAAGATTGCCGTCATACGGTCCCATCTATCGGTACGCTTATCTAAGTTAATGACATAGATGCAATCGATTAATGGAACACCCGAATTATGTTCGGTCATTTCAATCGGCTTAAGAAATTTTTGATGAGGCGATATTTCCTCTATGACGTAGGCTTCTAGGGCAATGGCCGCCGATAACATCAAAGCAAATAAACCTTTTAGCATAGTATGACTTCCCACGTCGCATGAAATTAGGTGGAATTTTAGTCTACCATTATATAATATCGCAATATATTTTCAAAAAAGGGTTCAATGCCATGGCCACAAAAAAGAAAGCGCTATTAGAAGCGCAAAGCCCGCTGATTTTACAATGCAATCGCTTAATCGAAGCGTTTGCAAAGTCTGATGACGAAAGAGATTTTTATCTCGATAGGCAAGAGGGCTTTCTCATCTATGTCGACTTGGATAAGCCGCAAGAAGATTTGCAAGTATTAGAGCGCGAGCTAAAAGATTGCGCCGAGCGCTACTGCCTCATCCCAAAGCTTACCTTTTATGAGACAAAAAAAATCATGGAAGGATTCATCAACGAAAAAGTCTACGATATTGACACCAAAGAAAAGCTTTTAGACATCATCCAGTCAAAAGAAGCGCGGGAAAATTTCTTAGACTTTATTTACGATCATCACTCCGAGCTTGAGAAGTGGCAATTGTTTTATCAAGAGCGCTCCCGCATTCGCATCATCGAGTGGCTACGCCTTAACCACTTTTACTTTGTCTTTGAAGAGGATTTGGAATTGCCTCCAGGGCTTTTGGAAAAAGTAAAAAGGGAATTATTTCAGACAAAAGTGGGCAAAGAAGTGTTAGCAGCTCGCAAGGTCCTTGTGGCAAAATCAAAAACGTATTATTCAAACGAAGCGCTAAATCCAAGGCCTAAACGGGGAAGACCTC
>JABDAE010000165.1 GCA_013289325.1 Chlamydiota bacterium | reverse complement strand
AACCAAGATCGAGTTCAACTCAAAACTCAACATAAACGAGAGCGAGATAAACGCATCTGCGATCGCATCAAGGTGATCCTGCTCACCGACGAAGGATGGACATCCCAGCAAATTGCCAAGGTGCTGCTAATCTCTGACCAAGCTATTCGAGAACACGTTCAGGAATACAAAGCTTCACACAAATTAAAGCCTGAGAATGGCGGCTCTGAGGAAAAATTATCCGAAGGGCAAGCAAAACGCTTGATAGTTCATTTGGAATCTCACACCTACCTGTACGTCAAGGACATTGTAGCTTGCGTAGAAGTGACATTCAAAGTCACTTACACAGTTCCAAGAATGAGACATTGGTTAAAACGACACAACTTCTCCTATAAGAAACCCGCTATTGTTCCGGACAAGGCTAATAAAGAGCAACAGGCACATTGGTTAGCTGAGTATGAAAAATTGCGTCAAAGTTTATCTGAGGATGAGACTATTGGATTTATAGATGGCGTACATCCAACGCACAATGTACAACCAGCTTTTGGATGGATCCGAACTGGCGTGAGAAAAGAAATACCAGCCAATACTGGACGTGAGAGAATAAATCTAAAGGACTTTATAGATTCATGAAAAAACTATTTGCTTTTACTTTTTTATTGCTATTGTCCTTTCAGCATATTCTCTGGGCAAGCTATGGAGCATCTTTTAAGACAGAATCTGAGCGCACTGGAAAAATATTGGTCTTGATCATTGCGTCAGATAACGCCCCCTATTACAATGCACATCAAAATATTTGGCGATCTTACATGCATCTTGATCCTAATATTGAAGCCTATTTTATGAAGTGCGATCCACAGATTAAATGCGATGTACAAATTGAAGGAGATGTCATATGGGTCAAGGCACGAGAGACTTATATTCCTGGAATATTGGATAAAACCATCATTAGCATGGAATATATGATCCCCCGGTTAAAAGAATTTGACTATGTCTTAAGAACAAATTTATCTTCTTTTTACATTTTCTCCAGATTGATAAATTTTACCAAAAATTTACCTTTAAATAATTGTTACTGTGGCCCTCTCCTTCGCTATAAGGGAGGCATTCGCTATGCAGCAGGCTCTGGTTTTCTTCTTTCTACTGATCTTGTTGAATTATTGGTTGAGGGAAAAAAGAAATTAATCAATCATCCCCTTATTGATGATGTGGCCATTGGAGAGTATCTTACTTCAAGAGATATTGACATTATCCCTTCTCCCCGTTTGGATATCCTCAACATTAATTCTTGGAACAAAAACAAAAATTCCATTTCAGAAGATACATTCCATTTTAGATTAAAAAATCTCGAACACAAAAGAAATTCGGATGAAATTTTCATCATGTCGGAATTGTTAGGAAGATTTTACGGCATTCATCTTAATTAGCTAATGCAACCTCCTTAATATTTGTAGGTAATACATTGACGTCAAAAAGAGAATAGTTCGTAGGCATAGTCTAAAAGTCGATTTTTGGGGATTTTTTGTGTGTGAAATTTACGTAACTAGGAAAGTCGGGCTAGGGTCAATGGTAGTTGCAATAATGTGACGATGTGGATGATCGATGGCCATACTTATTTCAGCACACCCTGCGGTCGATATTCCGACACTGTAAATTTTTTTATCCTTTTCAGTAAGGATGGCAATGCCATTGTTTGCGCTAATGGATAATTGGTTATTCACTGCTTCCACCTATCGATTCCATGTTGTATAAATTTGCATTCTTTGCTATTGTCTTCATTTGAGTTTTCTCTAAAATATTATGGATAATTATGAAAAAAAATGCTTTAGTTATTTTGTTTGTACTTTTGTGTGGCTGTCAAATGAATGAATGTTTTGCTAAAAAAATTTGATCGGGATCTTGAATTAATAATTGGAGCAAATAATTTGCAGGAGTTTTATCGGGAATTGCTCTTGATATCAGTGAGGGCTTGCCAAAAGAGTCAGTAAAACCCTCTAATTTGAAAATTGAGATTGTGCAATCAAAGTCAGGTCTTGAAATTTTTAATGAGTTAGTCGTGAATGCATTTGGAATGAGCCCAACATAATTTATGGCTGAGACTTCCGTTTTCTTAAAAGATGCAAGTGTCTTTTTAGGCATTTGACCGTACTTTTTTTTCCCAATTAATTTGAAACTTGAGCACTTGAGCCGGCTAAAATGTTGGAATCAACCGGCCGATAATTACCCCCTAAATGTTGGGAGAGAAAACGCTCAGCATGATCCAAATACATCATCACATTTGCAAATTTAGCGAATAGGTGTCCTTCATCAGGGAATAAAATGTATGACACCTTTTTATTACTTGCTTTCATGGTATTGTAGATTTGCTGAGATTCCTTTTCGGCAACTATATGATCATTCTTACCATGCACTAAGAGAAGAGGGACTTTAATGGCATCTAAGTAGTTTAAAGGGGAACATTTCTGTAAATATTGAAAGCCTTTTGGGTCATCTGGATTACCACCCATACTAGTGATAAATGCCTGTTTAGTAAAGAACTTGGTTTTGTCTGAAGGAGGGGTGGAAGTAAATTCCCAAAATTTAGGAACATTATCTAAAACGGTTTTGAGATTTGAAGGGCCGCATACGGCTATACAACAGGTAAAATAATCTGGAGTGAATGTGAGGCTAGCAAGAGATTCATAGCCTCCATAGCTTCTTCCAAAAACCGCTAACTTTCCTCTTTCAGTAATTCCTTTTGCAATACAAGCCTCTACTGCATCGATAACATCTAAGTGAGCCTTTCCACCCCATTCCCCATTATCAGCATTTACAAAAGCTTTACCAAAGCCTGATGAAAGACGAAAATTGACGCTAAGCACTGCATAACCACAACTTGCTAACCATTGGTGGTAGGGATTAAATCGGTATTTATCTCTTTCTTTAAAAGGTCCCCCATGAGGAACTACAACAAGGGGAATTGGTTTATCTACATATCCCCCTTTATCAATTTCTTTGGGAAGAGTGTAATAACAAATAAGTTCTTGCCCATCTCTGGAATTAACAACCATTGAATACATTTTTGAGAAGTCATTGTTTTCTGGCTTGGAAATATGAACCGTTGAAAGGTTTTGAGTCTTAGTGTCATAAATCCAGAACTGCGTTCCTTTATCCGGGCTGCTATCCGATACTACCCAAAAGTGCCCACTTTTATTGCTATTAATTACTTCGAAATTGGCGCCTATCTGGCTTTCAAGAAATGTAAGATGCTTCTGAATAGAAGGGTCTATGGCATGCCACTTTTTATGTTCGTAGTAGGAAGCATATGCTTTAGGTTCGCCATCAATAAATAGGACATCATCGACATCGCTATTAGATTGAGCGCCCAGTACCTTTTCATCGCCTAAGGCAGATAAGGATTTAACCACTAACTGATTTGTGTTAGAAAATCGATTGTCTAACAGATATACAGACTGTTTTTTTTCGTTATAGCTAATGAATTCAGTTTGGAAGGCCTCAGAAGAGGTGAGTTTCATAAAAACAGCATCATTAGAAGTGAATATAGTCCAAGAGCCATCTTCATCATTGATGCTTATTTTTAAGATGATATCTAAATTATCACTGACCAGGAATTTCGCATAGCAGTCATTATTAAATAATAATTCGAAACATCCTGAGTCAAAGTCAAGCAGATAGAGATCATGAAAATGGGGGTTTCTATCGTTCAATCCAATCACGGCACTGTTTTTATTGGGGCTGATTTGGATTACTTTAGCATTAATATTAGAGAATTTTTCTGTGTAGACGACATGATCTTGCGAATGGATATTAATGCCATGCAAGTTTAGCTTTCCTGTCCCATTTTCATCCTTTAGCAACAAAATTCTTTTGCTATCACCAGACCAAAAAAATTGAATAATTTCAGGGGTGGTAAAAAAACTGAGCTGCTTGCGACTTATAGTAGAACTATCTTTTGTGCTTATGAACACATTGGAAATACCTTTTTCATCAGCGCCAACATAAGCAACTATATTCCCATCAGGGCTAATTTTGGCTGAAATCAGTGAGGGATTAGCAAAAAGTTTCTCTTTTAAGACTTCACCAAAGACTTGTTGCTGTACGTTTCCAAGAGACATAACTACCACCAACCATTTAAAGATCACAGTTTTCATAAAAATTGCTATTACATTGTTTGGCAATCACTTAGCCACTCCAAATGTCAAAAAATGTAGCAAAATTATTCAGAAGAATCAAGAAAAATTGAGGGATTATCGGAAGGATTAAGAGTGTATGATCTTTGAGGCTGGAGCCATATCAAAGAGCAATATTTTTGAAGGTATATTTTTCATTATCAAGGGCTAGGAGTTTTCCCTAGATTAGTTTCAATTCGGATATAAACCAGTATTTAGAAGAATTTGATGTTCTAATTTTGGATAATCTATCAACTTTAGTGAGATCGGGCAATGAGAATGAAGCTGAGAGTTGGGTGGCAGTCCAAGAATGGGTTTTATCATTAAGAAAAGCAGGAAAATCTGTAATTGTACTTGGCTCTGGAACCTTTAAGAATGCATTGTGAACGATCGAAAGCAAACCGGGGGCACTTAGCTGTTTTCTGAATGTAGACA
>JABDAE010000164.1 GCA_013289325.1 Chlamydiota bacterium | reverse complement strand
ATCGCTGCTGCCGCAGCTCTAATTTTATTTCGCTTCTACCCCACATTCCACGTCGCTTCGCTCCGTTTCATGCGGGGCTGTTGCACTGAAAGCGGCTGCCGCCGCTGGTCACGGCAGTGACCAAAGTGCGGTAGCAGCGATAGTACACATATGGGTAATAGGATGCAGGCACGGGCACAGGCAGAGGCACGGGATTTTAGTTTCGAAAGAAGTCTAATATTGACTATTAAGATATGATAAATATTAGACATAACAAGGGTAAATAGGTTGGGACCGCCCGTAGACATTGTGAATCCTGGCGATAAAATTAAGGTTAGAGTGCTAGCTGTTGACTTGCAGAGAAAGAGAATTTCGCTTTCTGCCAAATCAGGAACTAAACTTTTGCAAAACGAAAAAAAACCAAAACAGACGTTTGCAACTAGTCCATTTTCAAATCTTTTCTTCTAGCATAAGCTCGTGACGCCAGATGTAATTTCTAAAATTTACCCTATAAAAAATAGAATAAAGTACCGGGCACAGTAGTAAAGTCAAGACAGTAGAGAAAAGTACCCCAAAGATAATTGTGTTAGACATAGGCCGCCACATCTCACCGCCGTAAAATGACAATGGAATTAAACCAACCGATGTGACGAGTGCTGTCGCCATAATGGGGCGAAGCCTTCTTTGAGCTGAAATCACAATGGCATCGTCTATTTTATGGCCCATCTCAAGCTCGATGTTCATCTGATCAAGCATCATGATCGCGTGATTGACGACAATGCCGTTCAATGAAATAAGTCCAAGAAGAGCCAAAAAGCCAAACTGAGCATTGGTAATGAGTAGACCTGGCGTTATTCCAATCATGATCAAAGGAAGTGTACATAAAATAATAAGCACGTTTCTAAACGAGTTAAACTGGGCAATTAAAGTAAATATAAGGAGAGAAAATGAGATGGGTACACCTTCTAAAATAGAGTTTTTAGAGTTTTCGCTCTCCGCAAATTCCCCTTTCAATGTAATCCCATAACCCCCTTTTGGCCAGCTTGCAGATGTTTTCAAGGCATCCAACTTCGGCATTAATTCATGGACAACCTCATCAAGGGTTCGACCTGAAACTTCTGCCCCCATCATAATTTCTCTTTCGTTATTAAAGCGATTGATCACACTTGGCTGCCAAACGAGATTAAGCTTTGCAACCTCACTTAAAGGTACATTGCGCTGATCGCGCAACGAGTAGACATTCAACCCTTCCAAATCGCCGATATCATTTCTAAATTCCTCTTTGGTCCTTAATACGATCGGAATCATGTGATCGCCTTCTCTATACACCGTCGGCTCATATCCTGAGGTTAGCGTTTGCAAAGATAAAGCGATATCGTTACTTGAAAGGCCTGCTAGTTTTGCCCCCCTTTGTTGAACATTGACGATCAGTTTTTTCACCCAATCTCCCCAGTCATCGCGAATGTTAATAAGGCCTTTTGTTTGCTTCATTTCTTTTTCAACGAGATCTTTAGCGATATAAAGCTCTTGAATATTTGGACCTGTGATTTGAATGGAAAGCGGCGCGTCTGCAACTGGTCCGTAAGGGATCTTTTTCATCAGATAGCGAATATCTGGAAATTGTTTTTCTAAATAGCGATTGGTTTTGTCAAACATGACAGCAACATCGTTTTTATCGCGGGTATTGATGATCATAAAGGAGTAATTGGAGGCCTTTGTACCGGGAGGCACAGAAAGCTGCCACCTAGGCCCCCCATCGCCTATAAATGAGCCCACAGACGTAACCTCTTCTTGTTGCAAAAGAAAAGCCTCGACATTAGATGCAATAGCGGACGTCTTACTGATATCGGTTCCCACAGGGGTCCACAAATCGAGCATGAATAATGGTTGCTCATTTGGTGGAAAAAATGACTTAGGGACAAATTTAAAGCCCCAAATTGTAAATATGAGCAGCCCTGCCATAAATGGGACGAAAAGGTATCGGTACTTTAAACACCTAAGTAAAAGATTTCGATAATGGCGATAAAAAAAGGAGTGATAGTCTTGCTTTTCAAGTTTTGGTTTCAGCATGTAATAGCAAAGAAAAGGGACAAACGTCATGGAAAAAATCCAAGAAAACATAAGCGATAAGGCCATCACGACGAAAAGAGAATAGGTCATATCCCCTGCAGGTGCTTTGGAAAGAGGAATGGGCATGAAGGCAAAGATTGTGCAAAGAGATGCAGAAAGCAGAGGAAGCCAAAGCTGGCTCACTGCATCTTTAACAGCTGTCTCTCTACTAACACCAGAGCTCAGTCTGACAAGCATACTTTCAGAGACAACAACGCCATTATCGACAAGAACACCTAATGCAATGATCATCGCTGCAATTGAAATTTGTTCTAAATTGACATGAAACAAGGGTAAAAAGGTAATACAAGTCAAAAGAGACATTGGAATCAATAACCCCGTAATCACACCCGTTCTCCAGCCGGCAAGAAGCATCATAATGACGACGACAAAGACGATTGCGTCAGTCAGATTATGCATAAAAAGTTCTATCGTACTTTTGATCGATTCGGGTTGATAGGATAAAATATTTAACTTAAGACCTTCAGAAAATGTGGCGTTATAGGTGTCGACCAATTTGAGGACATTGTCCCCCATTTCGATCATATTCCCCCCCTTTTGAACATTAATGCCAATGACAAGTCCCTTTTGGCCATTAAATCTCGCCATTGGAGAGGGAGGATCGACATAACCTCTTCTTATCGTCGTTAAATCCCCAAGATGGATTCTCTCTGTTCTCCCAGGAATTTGAATAACAGCTTGCTTGATCGCATCAACTGAGGTAAATTCCCCGGTTGTTTCCATTGTAATCAGCTCACCATCAAGAGTTGTTGAGCCGCTTGCAGAGATCGTATTTTGGTTGTTTAAAATATCTGCAATGGCAAAGGGAGTAAAACCAAACTGGGACAGCCTTGCATTTGAAAATTCGACAAAAATCTTTTCTTCCTGCTGCCCAAACACCGTTACTTTTGCGACATTTGGGATCTTAAACAGATCGTTGCGAAATTTCATTGCAATATCACTTAACCTATTGTATGAAACATCATCACCTGTAAGCGCCAAAAGAATGCCGTAAACATCGCCAAATTCATCATTGAAAATAGGGGCAAAAGCCTCTTTAGGAAGTGAAGATCTAGCATCTGCTATTTTATTTCTCACCTTAGGCCATATTTCCCTGATATTTTTTCTATATTTATCCCAAAGAGAGACTTGAAGAATTGATACATTAGATATTGATTGAGATTTAATGAACTCAATCTCAGGAATATCTCTTAATGCATTTTGCAGCGGAATCGTGACCAATTGCTCAACTCGAGCAGGTGAGGCTCCAGGAAAAGGAGTGATCACAGTGGCCACTGTAAGCTCATATTCAGGTAAAGCGAGACGTGGAATTGTAAAAAATGAGATGAGTCCTATTATAAATGCTAAAAAAAATAAAGCGATTGCTGTTTGTTTATTTTTAAGACACCACTCTCCACTATTAAACATTTTTAATCCTTAAAGCTATTTTGAGGTAGTTGACTTGTTTCGAAAATGTCGCTCTCTGATAGCTCAGCTTGACTTGCACTTGAAGATTTAAGCGCCCACTTATACAGCATTTCCATTTCTTTCTCTTTTTCAGATTCTCTAGTTTGCACAGCTTTCAGAGCTTCTTTCATTTTTAATAGTTCACTTTCAATATCTGCTAAGGCTAAAACACGTTCGCTATCTTCTTTTTGAAGCTGCAAAGAGAGACTCATTTGTTCCTCACTTGCTACAAGCAGTTCATTTTTTTCCTTTTCAAGAGATTTAATCATTTCTATTTTTGAAATTAACTCTCTTTTTTGCTCATTTAAAGCGACTTCGCCTTTCTTATCATCTTTGTCTGCAATGACTAGCACTTTGCTGCCATCTCGAAGCGATCTTGCACCCCGATAGACAATCGTTTCTCCGGGTTTTAATCCACTTTTAATCTGCATCCCACTTATTACAAGTTTTTCTACTTCGATCATTCTTTTTGTCACGTCAATGTTCTTAGGATTATAAATCCAGACAAAGTTACGCCCATCAGGTGTGGGGAGAATTGCAGATAGGGGGATTGTCACCCTCATTTGATCCTCTTTGAATGTAAAAATGGCCTGCCCAGACATCCCTTCTCGAAGATTTGTGTCATTTTTAAGAAGCTTGACCTTCACGGGGTAAGTCGAGGCCGGTGTAATAGTGATTCCAACTTCTATCACAACGGATGGGATTGTCTCATCGGGATAAGCATCAAATACGACTGATGCATTATCTCCAACGTGTACTTTCGTCACTAAGATTTCCGGCACCCCAACTTCCATCATGAACCCTCCAGTTTCCATCTTCGCAATCGGATAACCAGCTGAAACAGCTTGATAATTCGAGATCAAAACGTTGGAAATATCCCCTTCAAGAGGCGCTCTTAATATTCCATTTTCCACTTGTCTTTTACTCAATTCTAAAGCAGCTTTTGCATTTTGCATTTGGGCTTTGGCCCCATTATAAGTCACAAATTGCTGCTCTAAAAGACTTTGGCTAACGTTTGCCGCCTCGTATAACATTTTTGTTCTATCGTAATTGGCTTTTGCCGTTTCAACCTGGGAAGCT
>JABDAE010000163.1 GCA_013289325.1 Chlamydiota bacterium | reverse complement strand
TGAACTCTTTGTCGATATACTTTGGAACAGGATTTTTCGCATTTTTGAGCCATGTAGTGTAATGCTTGCTTCCGATGCTTATAAGCTCATGAATTGTTATTTCGATAACGAAAAAAGAACATTAACGGATCCGACTTTTTTACCAATTGAAGATGAGAAGCTTAAAGCGAATCCTCATCGCTCAACAGTTAGATTTTTCATGTCTTTCTCCTTCGATGGAAAAAGGGATGCCACTTTTATGAAGGTGATCATCCCTTTAATAGATGCTGCAAAGCATTCTGTTTTATTGTTTAGCTCCATCCATACACCAACAGATGAATTTACTCAGGCCATAGAGAGGGCAATTAAAAGAGGGGTACAAGTCACTGTCTTAGGAAATATGCGGCTTTTTCACTTGGATATAGTTTGTCAGGGTGTTTTAAATGTATATTATCATCTATATAATCAATTGAAAGCGACCGTTTTTATATGGAATAATGGTTCTTTCTTGCATTCAAAAATGGCAACTTTTGACGAAGAGATTTCCTATATTGGAAGTGCAAACTTTGACTATCGTTCGCAATATCTCGATTCAAACTGCGGATGTTTAATTCTCAGTAAGGCTGTGAATCATGCGATTAAACAAGAATTTAACAATCTTTCCACTCAATACCATCCTTACAAGCCCAAATCCCCCTCTTCATGGGACAAGGTTCAAGCTATAAAACATAGATCACAGTACTAGCGCATCAAGTGATCAAGGATGCACATGTCGACCGCTTGCGCGTTCACGGAGTTGTAAATTCGTGCCCGTGTGCGTGCCCGTGCCCGAAAAGCCTTTAGTTCCTAAAATTGATACAGCATGAACTAAATAATATTATCACTCTTTAAAATCTAAACTCCGGGCACGGGCACGAATTGCAATTCCGTGAACGCGTACAATATCTTTAGGTATACCGAACGTGATTCAAAAGTTGGTTTTTTGCTTGGAGAGAGTGGTTTAAACGCGGAGGCGCTGAGAAGGCACTCTGCGTCTCCGCGTTATTATTTCTCCAACTTTTGAGTTTTCTTGTGTATAAATAAATTCGTACTTTAAATATAAATGACTAATAGTGATTGATTCGATTGGTGTTGTGTGAATCGACTCAATCGAATCATTAAACCTCTTGCATAACCTAAGACTTTCTCAAAGTCAAAAATCCAAATTTTGAATCACGATCGGTATGCATTTTTTCTAAAACTCATTGAGTTATCCCCATGTTTTTTCTAAAATCCATCTATTTATCCGTGAGATTTTTCTAAAACATGTTGATTTATTCCCAGGATTTTTCTAAAATCAAGGCTGTAATACCACTATTTTTTTGAGAGTCTAAAATTCATGCGCCGAAATCACTTAAGTTTTTTAAGACAATGGAAAAACGACCTAATTCGTGTGCCTCTTATGATTCGCGGGGCAAGACAAGTTGGAAAATCGTGGCTTGTCAACGTTTTTGGAAAGGAATTTGAGCATTTTGTGACGATAAATTTTGAAAAGGATAAACGGGTCCATTCACTTTTTCCTGAACATATTGATATCTCAAAAACCATTGAAACCTTGCAAGCCTATACTCAAATTCCTATAAAACCTGGCAACACGCTTCTTTTTTTAGATGAAATTCAAGAGTGTCCAAATGCATTGCGCTATCTTCGCTATTTTAAAGAAGAATTTTCCGAACTACATGTCATTGCCGCGGGGTCTTTGATTGAATTTACTCTGGAAAAATTAGGCATGGCAGTTGGGAGAATAGATTCTTTATTTCTCTATCCCCTCTCATTTATGGAGTTCTTAGATGCTATGGAAAGAGAAGATTTAAAAGAATTTGTGGTACGGCAAAACGTTGATGCAGCTTCTCACGAAGTTCTCTTAGAGTTACTTAAAAGTTATATGTGGCTGGGTGGTATGCCAGCTGTGGTCGATACTTGGATTACACATCGAGACGCAAGGCTTTGTCAGCGCATTCAGGATCGAATTATAGGCAACTATGAAGATGATTTTCAAAAATATGCCAAAAGCCACCAAATCGAAATGGTTGGAAATGTTTTTAGATCAGTTGGTACTCAACTCGGAAAAAAATTTCAATATACTAATGTGGATAGGGATGCAAAAACCTATCCAATCAAACAGGGTCTGCATTTGTTAATTAAAGCAGGCGTTGCCCATTGTTGTTTTCATACCTCAGGACATGTCTATCCCTTAAATGCTGAAATGAATGAGAGAAAATTTAAGGTGTTCCTTTTTGATATTGGAATTGTTAATCGTTTGCTGGGACTCGATATGGCCGCATGGACAACAACGCCTATGCAGCTAAACTATCTGGGAGCAAGCGCTGAACAACTCGTGGCTCAAGAGTTTATTGCGTATTCCACTCCCACAAGGCCAGCCGAGCTTTTTTATTGGCACAATGAAACCAAATCTGGTAACGCTGAAGTTGACTTTATCAGCGCTAAAAATAAGATGATTATTCCAATTGAAGTGAAATCTGGTGTTAAAGGTGGAATGAAAAGCCTTGCGACCTTCTTTCAAACGCATCCCAAATCGACTTATGCAGTAAAAATTTCGGAAAGACCTTTTGACAAACATGGACAATTAGAGGAAATTCCCTTGTATGGACTTGCCTCCTTCGTCTCTTAAGTTTGTGTGAGTTGTTCAAGATTTTAGGTTTAAACCGAGGCCATCACTGCCAAGCCATGAGCGCCAAAGTTTTGACAACGCGAGTGGGTTATAAGTCGATGAGACCTTTTCTAAGAGAATCTCAAGAGCAACAATTGCCATAATTCGTCGAAACGGCTTTTCTTTTATTGGATAATGTTGCCCCAAAAGGGGGAAAATATCTTCTTGAGCGATAGAGGAAAGTGGTCTTTTGGTTTTAGGGAAGACTGCAGCTTTAAGACATATTCGGATAATCTTTTCGTCCGTTGGAAATTCTTGTTCAGGTGGGATTTCGGCCAATTTAGCTTGGATGTAACTTGGCGTCAATTCCGGATGAATCGATGTCAAAAGTACTTGGCCTTTAAAAATGACAGTCGCCGCCTTTCCTCCTTCTTTATAAGTTGTGAGAATTTTAATGTCTTTATCTTCCTTCCATTCAAAACTTGCGCCTCCTGCCCATATGCAAGCCAGTAGTTCCCGTAAATAAATTTTTTTAAGCATTCTAAGAAGAAATTTTCTGAAGTTAAAATTTAGGAGGAAAAGGCTACGACATCGATATGGTATTTCGACTTACCCATGTTTCTTGAATCTGCTTGCAACACCCTCAAAAACCAGACCACCACAGTGAGCTCGGGCTCAGGAGGTGTCCATGGTTACCTTTCCCTTACTCCTATCGACCATCCACAAGAAGAGATCTCCCCAAGATGCTATGTAAAGCTCTGTGAAGATTGATTGTTGACGGCGCCAGAAACGCGCCTTTGAACCAGCCTTTTTAACTGCTGCTTGAAAAAGCCCACAACAGTGCTGTTGTACTTGGTCTATGAAAAATGCCAAAAACATTAAAATACCAAAGACATGGCTCAGGTGTTGCTTGCCATGCCCAAAATTATGCTCAAAGTGGTAACCCTGGTTCTTGAGAGTGTTAAACGTCTCATTCTCAATTTTCCATCTTGCTCTTCCTCCTCGTGATAGCTGATAAACATTTTCTTTCGTCACAGTGATGTCTGTGATCCAAGAAAAACGTCCGATGATTTTTCCCTTTAAATTTTTGACGACACAATTGATGAAATTCACTTCAAGGTCGTGATTAGAATCATTTAAAGGAAGTTTATTATAAAATTTTAGTTCTACCATTTCTTTGTCGGACTTCACCGTATGGGTGTTTAACTCGATGCCTTTCAACCACTCAAATAGGCTGGCATTGCCTCCCGGATTAGCGCCAATTAAGAAATGCGCACCCAGGTCTACTATCGGACGTATATAGGTTGCTTTTGCGCTAAGTGCATCGGAAGTGAAAATAACCTTCAGACGAGGGTGCTCTTTATTGAAGTCCTTTAAAAATCGCCTAAATGCATTCTGTTCACAATCGTTTTTTGTGGAGCCATCGGGCTTTGAAATCGGCTCGGGGCAAAATGGAAGTACTTCACGGTGATCGGGATGAACTAAAATACCAGCAAGCATTTGATGGTAATAGGTAACCCTTCCGTCTTTGTGATGTTTTTCACAGCAGTTGCTGCAGTGTACTTCCTCAGAGGAAAAAATGCCGGTGCCATCACAAGCTGCCAATACATAACCATCGAGAAACTTATAATCTTCAATTACCTTACCTCGTTGTGCCAGAGCAAATACTTCGGTAAAAGCTGCACGGAGTGAAGAAGGATCAATTACGTCTAGTCGTTCCCTCATGTATGTGTCACTTGGGGCATTCTCCACACCATACAATGTGCGCAAGTTGTGTTTAGTAGCGTCATCGCCCAGTCCATGATCGAACTGTAAAAGAGACGGAAATTTGAGCCCAAATAATGCTAGACCGGACATTAAACAGTCTGCCAAAGAGATTTTAGATTTAATCCCTCTCGAATCCCTTGGAGGTTCGGGTATGTTTGCGAATGCAGCTCGAACTTTGTCTAGCATTCCCCTGGCAGAAAGCGATTTTTTTTCAGCTGCATGAATTCCCATAACCCACTCCAAAGCATAAATAATGCTTATAGATACTT
>JABDAE010000162.1 GCA_013289325.1 Chlamydiota bacterium | reverse complement strand
AATCTTATTAAAGGTCCCTTTTTGGAGGAATAGGTAACCATTCCAATGGCGCGTTTTCCAAATCAATGTATTAGGATCAAAGCAGATGGGGGGAAGTTTACACGCTTTAAGGGATTGATCGACCGCAGTGACAAGGTGGTAGTCTTCCATTGAGCCATATCTTAGGGAAATATCTTGGATTTGCCCATTTTTTCTACTCACGTCTATAAAGTAATGCTGTAAATAAAATCCAATATGTTGATCGGATTCGTTGGAAAATTCACAAGGGATCTCCCCAAATGTTTTTGTAACCCATGGATGCCAATCAAAAGGTTCCATCACGCACTGGACTGGGTCTGCAAGAGAGCGTTCCTTTACATCGGGAAGCGTCTTTAGATGATGTAAAATTCTTTTGTCCGGATGGTTCACTGGATTGTAATCGTCGGTATTTAAAGGACGATACCGCTCTGCTCTTGGATCTTTTTGTTCTGCATAGAGTAAAAATAGATAAAGGCGCATCTCTTTAATTGTATTGAGGTGAGTTGTCGAGTAACTCTCATCTAGATGGCGAAGTCTTTCTTGAAATGTGAGCACGATCGATTCAAAGTCAGGCGTTTTTAATGCTGGATAGTAGCGCGCGGCGCGCGCGCTCAATTTAAGGAGGGTGGTAATAGGCAGATGTAGAGATTCGTGAGATTCAAACTGACCTAATGCATGAGAAACTGCAAAGTGGAGATCGATCTCTTCTTGTAAAAAGTTTTCAAGAGCGGCTTGAAACTGCGGATCTTTTAAGCATTCAATCCAAGGAAGAGAGGCGTTGCCTCTTGCTTGCAGCACCTCAATTGCCGGGACTTTTTGCCCTTCGATGTATTGCTCTGCAAGCGCATCAGTTTGCCAAGCCTCTTGGAAAAAAGCTTCAAGTAGGTGGGTTGAATATCGCTCCTTTTCTGATGTATAATAAAGTCCTGATTCACGATAAAGCTCCATATATTCGAAGGTGTAATCGCGCTCTTTTTTAGGAGCGTATTTGCGCTCTTTCGGCAGTTCTCTATAATTGATTAACGCCTGTAAAGGAGCTGTATAGGGCAGTGCTGCCCTTGTGGTTGTGAATTGAGAGGCTAGGGGTGAAAAAAGCTCTTTTTCCGTATGGCGCGATTCCGCGAGGTAATCCTTCGGATTTACAAGGGAGTCGCGATCCATCTGGTGACGTAGATTGTGACTTAGCCAATATAACCACACAACTGCGTTTGGATACTCTTTATAAATTTCGAATCTCGTGTATGCAAGGTACCATTGATTAGTATCCCTATCCCATTTTTGGCAATTGCCTTCGTTATTCATCACCCTTTGAAATTCTTTGAGTGACTTTGTGACACAATATTTTGGAAAGGGCTTAAATTCCTTATTTTCTAAAACACATAAAAACATCGCGGCAAGCGTCTGATTTTGAGGAACCGACCTTTGATAGACATACGCATTCTCTTTGGGGGTCAGCGCATTATAGCAGTGCAAAAACTCTTGATGCTCTTCTTCCCCAAACCATGCGGATTGCACAAGGTGCGACCCATTTGGAACAAGGCTTAAGCTTTCGGAAAGCTTTGGATCTATTTGGCTAAGTAGGTGTTTAAAGACAAGTAAGCCCTTAAAATGTTGAAGCCGGCTACCATTAAAGTTAAAAAGGGAAAAGTGTTCTGTCAATTCTTGAATTTTTTCCAATTTTTCTTGATGAGTGCCCTGTAAGACCCAACCCCAATCGCCGATAGGAGGCAGTGAACTTTGAGGTAGCTCATACTTATGCCATTTTTCACAGCGCACAAGCTTTTGAGCGGCGGCTTGTTGCACACCCTTCGGGACGTAGGTATTTGTCTGTAAGTGACTACCTACGCCACTTGGCCCAGCTGCTCCAAAATGGCGATGACTTGGGATGGCGGCTTGCTTTAGCGAACGCCTGTTCGGCATTAGAGGCTCCGCGTAGGAAGTAGTGGGCGGAAGCTTTGGTTTATCTTCAATGCAGCGGACTAACTTGTCTGTGATTTCAGCTTTTTCACCCGCTTGCAATGGGAATTTGCCTTTATTTAAAGAGCGCAAAAGCTTTGCAGCTACATCTGCCACACGGCTTTTATCTAAGTGAAGATCTTGGAAGCTAAGATTTAAGCGATAGCGGTTGGTGAAGTGAAAGTGCTTATAATCTTCTGCTGCGACAAGGGGTCGCATCCAGGCTTTGTAAAGCCACCACGCACTTGATTGCCCTCTTGCTTTTGTGACAAAGCGACTTTTATACCCTTTTTCATCTTGTTTTGAAGGTAATGCTGCTTCTTTTTCGCGGTATTGTTGAAGAGGGAGTAAAAGAGAAAGCAGGCTCTCTGGTGTAGAAGTAGATAAAGCGGCAAGCCACGTAAGGGAAAAAGCTGTATTTGGCACTTTTGCGAAAGCGAGTGCAAGAGGATCTGCCCTTGTCTTCATCTCCGCTGTCCATTCACTTAACGATTGCAAGGATCCATTTTGCTGCGTGATTGCGTAATATAATGAAAAAAGACCGCCTGCAAGAGCTGGCGGGGCGTTGTTAGGTAGGCAGTAAAGCTGTAAAGAGCAATGGGCATTAGCTGTCTTTTCAAAGCTTAAAAGCAATCCGTCATTTAAGTGCCATAGGATAAATCGTTTATCGCTTTGCAGCGCTTGCTCTACCTCTCTTGCCGAGCTTGCTAATGTGGTGCTCTGAAAAAGCGTCTTTATTGAATCCGGCGCCCAATCTGGGGGGGCAAAAAGCATGTTTTTAAAAAAAGTCTCAACCTCTCGATCGATCTCTATCCCACGTGTCTCTATGCCACGCGCTTCATAGCAAACTCTTTGCCTTTCTTGGGCCTGCATCGCATGGTCACTCGGCCAGCAGATGGCGTGAAAAAGCGTACGCAATGCTTGAGCTGTGTAAGGAATTGCAGCTTGGGGCTGGCTCGCTGCTTGTAACGCGCCCGATGGGTGTGTAATATTATGCATAGCATATATTCTATATGATTAATACATTTTTTTCAATTGTTTTATTAAAAAAAAGTTCAATTAAACTATTAAATTCTTTCAAAGCTTGTAAGCGCTCATAAAGTGGAGGTATACCCAAGAAAATTCAAAAGTTTCGCGTTTTATTCCGGTTAACCTTCTAAAATGTTTCGGGGATAGTATTTTGAGGCTTTCATATTTTCCCATTGCCCTCCATCGTAAACAATGGACAATAGCAAAAACTTTAATTACGCAAGAAGTCTAATAGACGTAATGTCACCCGCCATTTGGAGATGTAAAGCGGCTTTACATCTCGATATATCTATCTTGGATACACCTTCGCACATGCAAAAAACAGAAAAGACTTTTTTACATAATTCTTGACAAAATTGGATTTTTCTGCAAAAATGCAGAAAAATACCCGTATATTTTCTGCAAAAATGCAGAAAAATACCCGTATATTTTCTGCAAAAAATATGCAAGGTCATATGAAACGAACAATTGAAAAAGAATTAATCAGTTGGAAAGAAAAAGCGGACCGCAAGCCTCTCCTTATTCGCGGAGCTAGGCAAATAGGCAAAACATTCTTAATCGAGCAATTTGCAAATCATCATTTCGAATCTGTGGTGACGGTTAATTTTGAAGAGATACCAGAGGCAAAGCTCGCTTTTGAAGGAGATCTTAGCCCCATCTACATCCTAAGAGATCTATCTGCTCGTTTAGGGCAACCCATCATTCCAGGGGAAACGCTTCTTTTTTTAGATGAGATCCAAGCCTGTCCCAAAGCGCTTCTTTCTTTACGCTTCTTCAAAGAGAAAATGCCAAAGTTGCACGTCATTGGTGCGGGATCGCTGCTTGAATTTATTATGGGAGATGAAAGATTTTCATTTCCAGTAGGGCGTATTGAATATCTCTTTATGCGGCCATTATCTTATGTCGAATTTTTAGAAGCGAAGGGAGAGGGTCTATCACTTTCATGGATGAAAGAAGCGACCATTAAGAATCCGGTTGGGGCTGCGACGCATGCAAGTCTGTTGACGTCGGTAAAAGAGTATTTCATGATCGGTGGCATGCCTGAGGCCATTAACTCTGTTCTTACGACAGGACATTTTTTAGAACTAGACCGCATTCACCATAATTTATTAAATACCTATGAAAATGACTTTGGTAAGTATCCCAAAAGCTCGCAACAAAAATTTATGAAGTTGCTCTTTGAAGCAGCTCCTAGGTTAATTGGGGATCATTTTAAGTATTCAAAAATACATCCTCATGCTCAGTCGCGCGATTATTTAGAATCACTTGATGTGCTAAGTAGAACAGGGATTTTACATCAAGTCTTTGCCAACGCATCGTCCGGCCTTCCGTTAGCTTCTCAAAAAAACGATAAGAAATTTAAGCTTTTATTTCTCGACATCGGGCTCATCCCTCAAGCCACAAGATCTTTACTTTTGACTGAAGATCTTACACTTGTAAATGGAGGCAATCTCGCGGAACAATTTGTTGGACAAGAGCTAATTGCCTATGCCATGTCCTATACCCGCGCTATCCTTTACTATTGGGAAAGAGAAAAGAAGGGATCGGATGCCGAGGTTGACTATGTCATTGAAGTAGGCCCTTACGTGCTCCCCATAGAGGTAAAATCAGGTGCTAAAGGGCGGTTGCGCTCCCTTAAGCAGTTTATAGAAGAAAAAAAATCCATTTTAGGTTTGCGC
>JABDAE010000161.1 GCA_013289325.1 Chlamydiota bacterium | reverse complement strand
AGGCATCTATCAAGATTATTTCATATTCCATATCGCTTTTAAGAAGAGCTTTCTTCCCAGGAAGAGCAAACTCACCGCTCTTAATTAAAGTGTCTTCTATCCATCTACAGGACCTATAGCAAGCACTTTCGCTTAATCCATAGCTCTTTCCCAAATGGAAATAAGTTCGATATTCCCTTAAGTACTTTAAGGCCATCAGAAGCTTATCCTCTATGCTTAGCCCACCCTTTCTTCCAGCCTTTCGGTACCTATTACTCTTTGCCCTCTCTAACACCCTTATCATTTTTTCAAAAGTTTCGCGTTTTATTCCGGTTAACCTTCTAAAATGTTTCGGGGATAGTATTTTGAGGCTTTCATATTTTCCCATTGCCCTCCATCGTAAACAGTGGACAATAGCAAAAACTTTAATTACGCAAGAAGTCTATTAAAGGCTATTCTACTTCGACATCCAAATAAATAATGACTTAAGCACAATTAAAGCCACCATAAAACAGACAAAATAGATAAAATTGCGAGCATAATGTCGAAAATTTGGTTTCTTATCATCGGCACTACAATCTGGACAATTTACAAGAGGTGGTGGTTGTAAATCATACCAGCCTGTTTCGCACTTTGGGCAGCTATGCCAATAAATATTGGCGTTACATGCCTTACAAGAAATAGTGTGATCGACAAAACACTCATCAAAAGGAATAAAGTTTTCATGTTCGCAAGTGGGGCAAAATATCTGTAAATTATCTTCATTTAATGTCATAGGGTTATCCTGTTCATCGTTAGGTCAATAAAAACATTAAGTCATCGATTGTAAGGGTGCTTATCGAAATGTCATCTCCACCTAGTAGCTCTTTGGCAAGGCCTGACTTCATCGATTTTAGCTTCATCATCTTTTGTTCGATGCTATCTTCAAGGATGTAGCGCTTAGCAATGACTGTCTCATGTCTTCCGATTCGATGGGCCCGATCGATGGCTTGGTTTTCGACAGCGTCATTCCACCAAGGATCGTATAAAAAGACATAATCGGCAGCAGTTAAATTTAAGCCAATGCCGCCAGCTTTTAAGCTGATCAAAAATATGGGCAGCCCTTCTTCTTTTTGAAAGCTTGCGACGACCTCTTCCCGATTGCGCGTTGATCCATCCAGGTATGCAAAGGGGATATGGAGTTCGTTTAATTTTTTTGCAATGATCTGCAACATCGAGGTGAATTGGCTATAGACAAGCACTTTTTTCTTTTCCTCAAGTGCTGTTTTAAGGTCCTCTAGCAAGGTATCGAGTTTTGTACTTGGCAGATCGTTTGATTCAGAAGCATGGACTAAGAGGGGATGGCAGCAGATTTGACGAAGGCGCATGATTGACTCAAGGATTTCCATCCTGTGTTTGGATGAGCCGTCGGCTTTGACTTTTGCAATCAGATTTTTCTTAATTCCCGATAAGAAACTCTCGTATATTTCCCTTTGTTCGTCATACATAGTTAAAATTAAGCACTGCTCGATCTTTTCGGGCAGATCTTTTGCCACTTCATCTTTTCGCCTTCTCAGCATAAAGGGGCGTATTTTTTTCTTAATGCGCTGCAAGTAGCGAGGATCTGACATCCCAGCTTGTATCTCGGCTTGAAAGGCGGCTTCTTCTCCAAAAAGATCCGGAATAAGAAAGCGAAAGTGGGACCAAAGTTCTATTGGGTGATTTTCTAAGGGGGTACCTGTGATAGATAAGCGAAATCTGCTATTGAATTGACAAAGCGCATTAAAAACTTGTGACTTTGCATTTTTGATGGCTTGCGCTTCATCTAAAATAAGGCATTCAAAATCGATATTTTTTAAAAGAGGGGCATCGATCCTAGCTGTTGTATAAGTGGTAATGATGATGTGAAAATTTGGCTGTATAAGTTCATCGATTGTTTGAGCTCTTTTTTCACCGTGGTGTAAGGTTAAAGTAGCATCTTTTAAAAATTTTGCAATCTCTTGCTTCCAGTTAAACATCAATGAGGTGGGGACAACGATGAGGATGGTTTTGTCAGCTCCTAAATTTTTGGCCTCTTCAGCAATTTTTGATAAAAAGGCAATCACTTGCACTGTTTTCCCAAGCCCCATGTCATCGGCAAGAATGCCGTGGAAGCCATGCTGATAAAGAAAGTAAAGCCAGCTAAGCCCATCTTCTTGGTAGGGGCGCAAAGTGCCATTAAAGGTAGTTCCTGGCAATGTTTTTTCAATTCCTTGAAATGAAGTCAATTTTTCTTTTAATGACGTTACAGCTTTATCTAAACTTAAATGGGGATGATTTTCAAAGAAAGGGGCAAGGGCACCGATTTGATGACTTTTGACCCTAATTTCGCTTTCGATAATTTCGTACGTTCCATCTAAACCTTCAAGTTGAAGCTCTTTTAACGTGTTGGGCAATAGACCAAGCGTGCCTGGAGCAATCTCTACAAAGCGATCTTTTTTGTTGAAGGCGCCAATGACATTGGTCACATCCGCATGAAAGGAGTCAAATTTAAGGGTGCCTTTAATCACGATTTCATCTTTAAAGGATGAGGCCGTAAGATTTGAGCTGTCTAACAAGGCGATGGCATTTCCCTTAACATCTTTTACTTTCCAGCCAATTTCGATCAGAAAAGCAATGCTTTTGGCTACCTTATCAAGGGGGCAGTAGTATTGACTTGTAGAGAGGGGCTTTTTTGTATATCCCGTTTCCAAAAAATCCTTTTCCCATCCAAGCTCTACTTTCATATCCCTTTTGCAGATCACTTTCCCCTCTTTTTCAATTTTTTGCCTTGGATCGCAGAAATCGATTTCGGCAATCGGTTCCTTTAAATCGTTGGTATAGACCATGTGAAGATCGGCAAAAGAGCCTAGGCGATCTTTCAGTATGCAAAGGGGAAGAGGTTCATTTTTAGGGGCAAGAAAATCAGTAGCGATGATCACTCGCGGGACTTCTTGATCTTCATTTGCCTCATCGATTAGCTCTTGAAATGGACGAAAGGGGGGATTTAAGTCTTTCCAAGACACGTCATTTGCGATGAATTTTAATGAAGATCCTTTGATAAACCAATGAGGAGATCCTCGTCCGATATAATCGCACGTGTCAATATTAAATTCTTCCGATTTTGTCTTGATCCACCCTTCGACAGTATTGGGAGTCACCTTATAAAAAAATTCTGTTTTTCCGTAAATGTCGATGATAAGTGCTTTATCGTGAAAAAACAGTTTACCAGTAGTTGAAAATAGCTTGAAGGCTTCCAATGCTTGGCTAAAGGCAATACGAACGGTATTAAATGGGGTATTTGGATCTAAAGAGCTCTTTTTAAAGTGCGTTTTAAGGTAGTTTAGCTCTTCTTTGATGAGGAATGGGACGAGCTGTGAGTCTTTTGCAGATGAGGCTTTAAGGAGTTTGCCTTGTGTGAGAATTTCTTGCTTTTCAAAAGGTTCATAGGCGAAGCCAATTTTTCTCGCCAGTTGTATTTTAATGGCGATCGCCTTATCGTTTATGGAGCAATCCTTATCGATTGCGTAAATAAGCTCTTGCATGCCAAGAATCAACCCTTATTCTATATCAAGAGCGAATTTTTTACTGGGATAGAAGAAAATAAGCTCCTCAGATAGTTGCTTTGTTTCTGTGCTTTGTCCGGTTGGGGTGGAACAGCCGCTGGTCCCACAATATACGGAAGGGAGAAACCTGCCATAACACCTGATTCCAATCGCATTAGCCCCTAAAATAAAAGCGCTATTTAGATACAAAGCAACTTCTATAGCATATTCAGTTGCGCTAAATCCATGAGTGCCACATTCGCTCATTGTTGAGGCTGTAATACCCCAGAATATGATGACAAAATCAGGTTGTAACTGTTTAAGCTTATCTAAGGCCTCAGTATCTGGGAAAGTATAAGCATCTGCACATACCAAAATAGCAGCTTTTCCAAAAGGGGTATTTGCAGTCGTCATATTAGAAAGATGACCAGCTACATAACTGCATTCGTTTTGATTCAAAACCTGTTGACAAGCAGATTGATCGAATGCATTTTTTACTACATTAATTTGTCTATGGTGTAAAATAATTTGGCCCTCGGGATTTATGAGTATGCCGGAGTTATAAGCTTGGTGAGCGCCTTTTTGTGAACCTGAACCAGCCTCTGGACCTTGCTCAGCTAAACCTGCTGCTAACCAAATATTTTCATCTTTAGCAATTGCAACGAATTCATCGCTGTATTTGCCGGGAATTGGAGCTGTTTGTACAAAAACTTTGGGATTCAACCAACCAAATACCGACTCTTCGGGAAAAATCACTAAATCAGCTCCATGTATCTTCGCCTTTTTTACAAGCTCCCTCATTTTAATAAAATTGCCAGTATCCGCCGTCTGTAATTGTACTGCCGCAACGGTCATTATTCTAGAAATGGTAGTTTTTGATTCTGAAAAGGCTTCATTAGTCGAGTGGGCAAAGAGTAATAGGTACCGAAAGGCTGGAAGAAAGGGTGGGCTAAGCATAGAGGATAAGCTTCTGATGGCCTTAAAGTACTTAAGGGAATATCGAACTTATTTCCATTTGGGAAAGAGCTATGGATTAAGCGAAAGTGCTTGCTATAGGTCCTGTAGATGGATAGAAGACACTTTAATTAAGAGCGGTGAGTTTGCTCTTCCTGGGAAGAAAGCTCTTCTTAAAAGCGATATGGAATATGAAATAATCTTGATAGATGCCT
>JABDAE010000160.1 GCA_013289325.1 Chlamydiota bacterium | reverse complement strand
CCAGGCCTGTATTGGTTTATTGCCGATAGCAGCTCAGGCTAAGAATGGTTGGGCGATCACGGACAGCATAGCAGGATATAGTAAAAAAATGTCAGGTATCACAGGTTCAATACAAAATACAGCTTCATTTCATACATCTTCGTGTTTCCCCCGTTCCGATGAGGCTTTCACATCGGATCACGCTCGTCCACCAACATCTTACAAATCCGGCCTCAAAGCAGCTATGCTTGGTACCGCTGCTCTTGTGGGAACAGTTGTGACTTATTGGGCTTATCGATACTTGGGCAGTATCGATCCCATTCATGCAGACGCTATGTCAAAAACTGAACCCGACAGATTGGACATTTCTCCTCGTCATGGAATGGTAAGTGAAAGGGCTGTGCCGATTGCTGTGTCGCTTGAAAATCAGGTGGCCATGCCAGGGTCTTTATTTGAAGTAAGTCATCAATTTTTTACCCAAGCAAACGGTGGGGTTATTCAGCAAAAAATTATACAGGGCCCAAATTGGTTAACTAGCCAATTAGATCCAATCGAATCTGGTTTTTGGAGCTATGCTGGCACTGCTAGTCGTGTCCAAGTTATAGGAACCACAGCGTATCTGGCTGATGGGACTGGCTTGCAAATCATTAACATCACTAATTCAAGCAATCCTATTCTGATCGGAAATTATAGTGGATTGGTCAATGCAGTCCAAGTTATAGGAACTACTGCCTATTTGGCAGGTAAAGGTTTACAAATCATCGACATCACTAATTTTAGCAGCCCTATTCTAATCGGAAATTATACTACTCTTAATCACGCAACTGGAGTCCAAGTCGTTGGAACAACTGCATATCTGGCGGCTGGCACTAACTTTACTATCATTAACGTTGCTACACCGAGCGTTCCAACTCTTATTGGGTCTTATAAACCTCCTTATGGATATGTCTCTGGAGTCCAAGTAGTGGGGAATACTGCTTTTCTGTCGGCTGGTCGTGATAGCTTGATGACCCTTGACATCACTAATCCGATGCATCCTATTTGGAGGGGGGGGTATGATGCTGGTTTTGCCTATGGACTCCAAGTAGTAGGTAATATTGCGTACGTTGTAGAAGGTAACGGTTGTAACTGTTTACAGATCTTTAATGTTACTAATCCACCTAATACTACTTTTATTGGAAATTATTTTACTTCAACATGGGCCTATGGAGTCCAAGTCATAGGAACTCTTGCGTTTGTGGTAGATGAAGGAGGATTCTTATACATCATTGACGTATCGATTCCTAGCACTCCTGCTCTGATCGGGTCTTACAACCACGCTTACGGGTATTCTATCCAAGTTGTAGGAGATACTGCATATTTGGGAGGAGAGAATGGGGGCTTACGAATCTTAAGCAGGCTCAATCGGCTAAAACTTTCAGGGTATCCCGACACGATTGAGCGAATGAATTATGAGGTGATTATCGAGGGAATAACGCCTACAGGCTCTACCACCACTTCTTTCATGTTGAACGTAGGAGGTTTATTACCACCAGTCTATCAAAATCCGATCTCTATACAACAAGCTACAGTGGATCAAAGCTTCAATTATGTCATGTTAAGTAATGTGTTCGTTGATCCGAATGGATATGAGATGACTTATAAGGCAAAAGGCTTACCAAAGTGGCTTACGTTTGATGCTGGAAAGTCCCTATTCTCTGGGAAGCCTACCTCTGAGGATACGGCTACGTTTGGAGATCAATCTACAACAGTCACAGTGATAGCAAGTGACGGAATATTTGAAACAGAGGGGCAATTTACGGTAATTGTGACTGGAGATTCGTATTTCGGTAAGATTCTTAAGATTGGGGGCCCCATCTTGAGTGTACTGGGGACACTCTATTCTGGATATAAAAATCGGGCATTACTCTTGGATCAGATTGCCAAGAGGAAATGGAAAAATAATCAAAGAAGCGTGAAGTTGGGAGAGAACTTCATTTATGTGTTGAAGACAAACGCCAAGGATGTTCGGAAAATTCAAGCCTATGTGAAAGATAAGGGGTGCTTAGGAAAAACATCTCAGAAAATCTTGTGCGGCAAACAGCGTTATGTTGAAGTGGCTTTGCGCTTACCAGTGTGGATGAGATATAATACCGAAGTCAATGCGTTACATTCAATAAGAAAATTAGAAGAAACCGATCTTCTGGATTGCCAAAATATGCAAATTCGGGTGTTGGGCAGTGGCAGTGTTATTCAAGAGTTGTTGCATCTAGAATTGGATGATGTCCCACCCACCTTAGATGGCACCTTTGATTCAATGGCTAGACAGGAAAGGATTGGATTATTGTTGCCTACTACTATGGACAATTTTATCCAAATGGAAGACCTTGGAAATTTAAATAATGATACGAATCAGATGTCAGTACAAGTATAGTATTAAGGAGTAAAAAAATGTCAGTTGTAACCAGTTCAATACAAAGGACTACTCCACTTTGTAGGCTTGGAGAACTCTCTTCTGAGAGGGAAGAGATTGTTCGCTCCGGAGCAGTTATCGGTACCGATGCAGCGATGGTATTTCGTAACACCTCTTTATTGGATACAAGATCTATCGAAAAAGCACCATCATCTTACAAATCAGGTATCAAAGCTGGCGTTCTTGGTACGCTGGCTCTTTTGGGGACAACTGCTGTGACTTATTGGGCTCACCGATACTTGATTGGGAGTGATCCAATCCTTCCGGACTCTTTATCAAAAATTGAAGACACAGGACTCGACATTTTTCCTAATCATAGAATAGTAAGTAAGAGGGATGTGCCGATTGCTCTGCCGCTTGAAAATCAGGTGGTACCATTGGGGTCCTCATTTCAAGTAAATCACGAATTTTTTAAAGAGGCAGGGGATGGGTTCATTCAACAAAAAATTATCCAAGGTCCCAAGTGGTTAACTAGTCAATTAGACCCGGTAGTATCTAATTATGATACTCCTAAGACACCTCCATGGGGCATAGAGGCGCCTCAAGGAGTTCAAATCATAGGCGCTACTGCGTATGTGGCTTTTGTGTATATGCCCTCGGGTGCTGAATTACAAATCCTTGACATCACTACGCCGAGTAATCCTACTTTCATCGGGACTTATAAGACTTATAGTATCGCAGGATTCCAAGTCGTAGGAACTAATGCATATGTGTTAACTGGTGGTAGCTTGGATATCATTAATATCACTACGCCGAGCCACCCGATTCCTATCGGGACTTATAATATTCCCGGACCCGGAAGTGCAGTCCACGTTGTAGGCACTGCTGCGTATGTGACATATGGGGGCTTTGGACGGAATTGTGGATTACAAATCATTAACATCACTAGGCCAAGCCACCTGACTGTGATTGGGACTTATGTGACTCATGACATCGCTTTGAATGTTCAAGTCGTAGGACATAATGCCTATTTGACGGATCTTAACTGTAGTATAAAAATCCTGAATATCACTACACCAAGCAAACCCATTCTGATGGGAATGTATAAGACTCGTTTAGCGCCATCTAGCTTCCAAGTTGTAGGAGATATTCTGTACCTAGTGTATGGTAATACGGTGTATATTAGTGGGTCATGGGTATTGGTTAGTGAATTACTAGTCATTCATGTCGCTAATTCGAGCAATCCTACACTGATCAAGACTTACAATGCTCTTCGTTGGGCCAGTGGAATCCAAGTTGTAGGAAATATTGCGTATGTGGCGGATACTTATAGTGTACAACTGATTAATATCGCTAATTCGAGCAACCCTATTTTTATCGACGCTTATACTGTTCCTAATTTGGTCTACAAAGTCCAAGTTGTAGGAACTACTTTATGTTTAGTAAGTAGTCTAGGAATAAAAATCTTAAGTCAATTCAATCGGATTAAACTTTCAGGGAACCCGGGCACTATAGGCCGAGCTAATTATGTAGTGACTCTCATGGGAACGACGGCTGCAGGAGCTGCCTTCACTTCTTTTAAGTTGAACATAGGGAATTTGTTGGCGCCAGTCTATCAATATCCGATTGCTACACAACAAGCTACGGTGGATAAACATTTTAGTTATGTGATGCCAGACAGTGTCTTTATTGATCCGAATGGATATGAGATGACTTATAAGGCGCAAGACTTACCCAAGTGGCTTACGTTTGATGCAGCAAAGGGCGCATTTTCTGGGACGCCTACCTCCGCGGATACGGGTACATTTGCAGATAAATCGACGGCAGTGACTGTAATAGCGAGCGACGGAACATTTGAAACAGCAGGGCAATTCATGGTGAATGTCACCGGAGATTCGTATTTAGTGAAGATCATTAGCATTGGTCTTCCTACCTTGAGCGGATTGGGGACGGCTTATTCTGGGTATAAAAATCGGGCATTGTTCTTGGATCAGATTGCAAAGAGGAAATGGAGAAATAATCAAATGCGCGTAAAGTTGGGAGAGAATTTCGTGTATGTATTGAAGACAAACGCCAAAGATGTTCGCAAAGTTCAAGCCTATGTGAGAGATAGTGGTGTTTTAGGAAAAATATCGGAAAAAATTTTATGTGGCAAACAGCGTCATGTTGAATTGGCCTTGAGCTTGCCAATGTGGATGCGGTATAATCTCCAATCCAATACGTTACACTCAATTAGACAATTAGAAGAAATCGACTTTATGGGCCAGCGCAATATTCAAATTCGGGTGTTGGGTAATGGCAATGTGATTAAAGAATTGCTCCAAGTTGAATTGGA
>JABDAE010000159.1 GCA_013289325.1 Chlamydiota bacterium | reverse complement strand
TTGGTGGATGAAATGTTCAAGCAGTTAAACAAAACAATCACGGTTATATTCGGTAACCCCATTCCTTATCAAACTTTTGATAGTCAGTACTCTAATAGAGAATGGACGGTAAAAGTCAAAAAACATGTCTATGCGATGGGAAAACAACAACGGGATCTTCCATTTTTTAAAAAATGAAGTTTCAAGACTTCTCTCTCCTAAGAACATGAAACTCATATTCTTAAGGGGAATTTAGTAAGCTTTTGAATTTCAGATAGCAAATCATTTATTTTGTCGTTCATGGCTTGCTGGTTTGTGCAGTTATTAATGATAATGGCAAAGACAGCATCCTCCGTATATCCTACGCATCCTTTATTGAAAGTCATAAAGCCAGATTTTGCCCTGACCGATCCCTCTTTTTTGGGAAGAGATTCCAAAAAAATCGAAAAGAATGGAGACTGTTTCATCTTTAACAAAATGTCCACAAATTGCCTGGCTGTGACCAGATTTTTCCTAGAGAGGCCAGAGCCGTCAGCCATGTGAAAGCCAGATAGTTTTACCCCTTGTAAGCGCCAAAAATCTGTAATGGCCTTAATTCCAGAAACTAAAGATCCCTCTTTGTAGACGACTTCTCCCATTTTTTTTAGAATATGCTCGGCATAAAGGTTGACGCTGCTTTGATTTGTCCAATAGACAATGTCTTTGACCATTGGAGAATAGGCAATATGAAGGCATGTTCTTTTAAGGGATCCCCCTATCTTTTTGTTTTCCAGCTTTATTCCTCTTTTACTGAGCTCAACAGCAAGCAGCTTTGCGCAATACGCCGCAGGATCGGCAATTGCCCCCTTGATGGCAAATTCATCTACTCCTAATGGAATTGTGCCTCTAATGTATTGAGAAGAGGAAAATTCAACTCCATAGATACAGGCGCAATCTCCCGACCCCTCTTTTCCAGTTGTCACTTCACTATGCAATATGAGAGATGATAACGGGGGCTCAGTGCGCAAAATCGCGGCCATATCTCCGACTTTTTTGCCGGGTTTAAAAAAAATGGAGTATTGGTTTTCGTGAAAAGAGAGCGCAGAGGCGCCTGCGCCATAATAGTTACCTATATCCTCCCAAAGCCAACTTGGGGACGCAAGGGCTTTTTCCCATTTGGAGGAATCTGGGGTGATGCTGCCTTCAATTTTTTGTATGCCGATTTTTTGTATTGCATCGGCCCATACTGCAATTTGCTTATCGCACGCATCTCTTCCGTGAATTCTTTCTGAAGCAAGACAAGGATCGCCTCCACCTCTTATGTACACATTTCCATGCAGCGTTTTTGCCTCATCAATTGCCCCATCATATTCAAGATGAGTTTCAAACCGCGCATCAGCCCCGAGAAGGTGCAGCGCAGCGCCTGTGGTTGCGACTTTCATACAAGAGGATGGGACCATGCTCAAATCGCAATTCTGAGACATCACTACGTCGCCCGTATCATTGCGAATAGCAAAGACGCTGACAATGGCATGATCGATAGAGTCGCACTCATCGCTATATAAGGAAGATGTGACAAGCAAAAAAAGTAAGACAATATACATCTAACGACCTTCTTCAACCCCGAGATTACATGAACGAGATTACATGAACATTGACAAAAAATCAACATGTAATTACAATGTAATTATATCAGGCATTTAAGGAGGCTGACAATGACACATCTCATTCATGTAGGAAATTCTTTAGGTGTTCGTATTCCTAAAGCCATTATCGCCCAAGTAGGTTTTAAAGAGGATATGGATCTTGTCTTCAAAATTACGAATGAGGGGTTATTGATCTCGCCTATTAAATCCCCAAGAAAAGGGTGGGCAGAAAGTTTCAAAATGGCAGAAAAAGATGGAAAAGCAGATCTTTTGCTTGGCGAAGAAATCATCAACTACTTTGATGAGGAAGAATGGGAATGGTAAAACGTTTTGAAGTCTATCTTGTTACCCTAGATCCCACTCTTGGTAGCGAGATCCAAAAGACGCGGCCTTGTGTGGTAATTTCGCCAGATGAGATGCAGGCATTAAATACGGTGATTATCGCGCCAATGACAACGACATTTAAGCCATATCCTACACGAATTGCCGTTAACTTTGCAAAGAAGGCAGGATATATTGTCCTTGATCAAATTCATACTGTTGATAAGCAACGGTTAAAGCAGCTTTTAGGAATAATTGATAAAAAATCAGGTATACATATCTTGAAATTGCTTCGAGAGATGTTCGAATAAGCAGTGTATTAGCTGCAGTTTTCTTTCATATGAGGTTAGAATAACTTTGTGTCACTTAAACAATCTTTTCAAATACGATAAAGCCACCTGTGTTAAATACCTAGAAGAAGCAAAGAGCCAAGAGCTGTGGGATCATTTTCTTAAAGGACAGTCTAAACTCTTTTTTGACTCTGAATTTCAATGGATTTCAAAACAGACGTGGTGGCAACAGGCAAAAAAAATCCTTGAAATTGGAAGCGGAAATGGCGCGCATCTTTCAAAGCTCTTTGACAGATGCCCGGACAAGACATTTCTCGGCATTGAAAAACTACAGGCGTTTGTCAAAGAGGCCAATGCGCTTTACGCAAATGATTCCTTAGCCTTCCAGGAAGGCGATGCTGAAATTTTTAACACCCACTTGGTCCACTCAGCCGATATTGTTTTATTTCGTTTGACCTTACAGCACCTTCAAGATCCAATAGCTGCCCTAACAAATGCTTCCCATTATGTGTGGCCACATGGCTATGTTTTCATTATCGAAGCTTGTGACAAAGCAAAACGAACTTCTCATCCTATCAAGGCCATTGATAAGGCTTTAAAACTGGTTGAAGAATGCCAGCGAACTCAAGGCAATGGAAATAGGCAAATCTCTCTTGCTTTATTGCAGGCATTGGTATCTGAAAAATCGCTTTTGAGTAAACTCTATGAGGTGATCTTTACCAACATAGATGCAACTGGAAATATTTTATGCGATCGCATTCAATTTGAAAAAAAAGATCAAGCCCTACATTTCAATCATAGCCTTTTATTTTTAACTCTTCTTCACCGCACTTATCAAATCCCAATAGATTTAAGCACAGCATACGATGAACTACAAGCCTACTCTAAAGACAAAGAAGCTTGGACCTCACCTGGGTGGCACTTTTTAGTCCTTAAGAGGTTGACAGAAAATCTACGGGAGGTTGAATTTTGAGCCCTTTTTCTGTTATACCGAAAGTATTTTAAAATTTGAAAATAGGGATCCCATGGACGTAGGATTTTCACAGCTTCGGCGCGTTTCATTTCAAGAGGCGCAGTTGACTCAAGAGCTGCAGACCTCTAACGCAGGTCAAGCGATCGAAAGAGTTGCCTCTTCTCATGCTCTTAAAAAAGGAGCTTTACAAAGCGATTCCTCCGCTGCCATTCCTAAGTTAATCAAGCGACCTTCTTCTTCTAAGCTTATTAAAGAGGCAAGGATAGCTGGACTCATCCGCTCCCTCTCTTCTCATTGTATGCAACAGGCCGCTTTAGCCCCTCAGGCAGAGGAAACTCTATTAGCGGGCTATCTTAGGAACAATGACGCAAAGAATGCTTTAGAATCTTATAATACTTTAAGAACTCAAAATGTATCTCTTGGCATCCACGTGCATATCGCTATCTTCTATACCCAAATACTTGAATCCGAATGGAATGTGTTTTGGAACCAGTTAAATTATATCCAGGAGTCACATGGGACAAAGATAGATTTGGCCTTATTGCTTTCACACGTATTTTTCCAATGCGGCCTCAAATACCAAGAGAAAACAGTGCTAGTACTCGATTTTTGTAAGTTACATAAGGTGATCCCAAATCCAAAAGATATTGTAGGGCTTGCCAGACTCTTAAAATTGGATGATAATAGATGTGACGTTCTTCTAATGGTACTCTCTTTTATCACCCATACCTACTTTGATCAAAAAATCGCTCTTCCGCAGGAAGAGACAGAAAAATTAAATACGCTCTATTTTCAATTATTTCAAAGTGCCACACACAACCCAGCTCTCATGCAGGCAATTTCAGAGATTATCCCTAAGTCGATCCGTTAACACGAAAATTTCACTCAAACTTCATTCAAACTTCACAAGGCTGGTCGATTATACACAAGAGAATATCAATAATGATTAACTACTCTTGAAATTCCATCACACAAAAGGGGGTGACCGAAATTCAAGACTAATCAATCTTTAATTTTGTAAGCCGTAAATATGTGAGAATTTGTTCTGTATGGACTTTTATACCGAAAGTATTTCAAAATTTGGATTTTTGGCTTTGAGAAAAACTAAGCGATCGAACGATCGGAACCAACCCAATATTATAATATGGGGCAGGTTCCGATCGTTCGATCCCGGGGATTTTCTCTTTGCCAAAAAAAAAAATTTTGAAACACTTTCGGTATAACAGCAATTCCCGCTCAAAAAAAGTCCCCCTTAAATTTTTGATATGATAAAAATATTTTCGTAAACTTTTTGTGACGCAATACCGATCCTATTACCCATCATCGACTACTACTTCCCACCTTTTTTCAGTTCATCTACTACTTGTAAACTGTATTTATCTTGCTTTACAATTTGTTTGTTTGTAGAAATATTTTGTTTATTTAAATCAATCACTTTTGTTACATCTACCGAACCTGATTTGCCGTAGGGATCTTTATAATTAAATGTCGTTACACCGTCTTTACTCTTTGTAAATGTTCCTTGATATCGGTTGCCAAAAGTATCGACCAATTGCCACTGACTCTTAGATGTTGGCTTCTCACTTTTTAAAAAAGTATTTATTGCTTTATTTGCATTTTCATCCCTTCTTATCAGA
>JABDAE010000158.1 GCA_013289325.1 Chlamydiota bacterium | reverse complement strand
ATGGTGTAGGGTAATCAATGGCTTATAGCCTGTTTCTCCGCGTCTCTCCGACTCTGCGTCTCTGCGTTGAGTTCAAAATGAGTCTTCTTGTCTACCACGACCTGACTTTTCAAAGTGTGTCTTTTCTTTTTTCCCGAGTAAAAATATTTCTGCTTGTTATTGCGTTTCTTTACATTTTTTTTCTCTTTCACTCTTCTAAGGCCATCAGAAGCTTATCCTCTATGCTTAGCCCACCCTTTCTTCCAGCCTTTCGGTACCTATTATCCTAGAAACGGCAGTTGGAGACGCTAACTTGACACAATCTCTTGAACCAGAATCATTTGCAATGGTGTGGTCCTTCACCATTTGGGAATGTCCCACCCCATTGCAAAGTGATTCTAATTCAAGATCTTGCGCCAATTTAGCATCTCGAACTGCCGTTTCTAGGATTATTCCTTGCCCTCTCTAACACCCTTATCATTTTTTCAAAAGTTTCTTTATTGAAGGCAGATGATGGAAAAGCAACAGCGTCAATGTCTTTTGTGATCGCAGTTAATGGCGCATCTTACCCTGAGCGGGCGATTAAGATTGGAGCACCTATTTTAAGTAGTTCTGTGACTTTGTTTGGGTTATATAAAAAACGCGCAATTTTACTAAATTCTATTAATCGCAAGCACTATCATAAAGGGACTAAAATAGCTGTAGTGGGACAAACATTTTCGCATGTTTTTTCATGTAATAAAGAAGAAATTGTGAAGGTGTCTATGAAATCGCTCATACATAAAGGGGTGAAAGCGCGATTATCTTAGAAACGGCAGTTCGAGATGCTAAATTGGCGCAAGATCTTGAATTAGAATCACTTTGCAATGGGGTGGGACATTCCCAAATGGTGAAGGACCACCCCATTGCAAATGATTCTGGTTCAAGAGATTGCGTCAAGTTAGCGTCTCCAACTGCCGTTTCTAGGATTATATCAGCGGATGGATCGCACTCTCGTCTGTTGCAAACGAGAGATGAAAACATGGAAGTCATTGCCGTGTGATATTTCCAATTGGCTTCATTACGATGACAATACCGCCATTTTGTACTCGGATGAGGAAGGTCCAACTGGCACCGATGTGGGTCGATTTCGAGTGCAAGCCTTTGGGGAGGCGGGGATACTTTTAGAGCAATTTGATCTAGAGGTAAGCGAAACAGGGGTTGCGTCCCGGCATCGCCCAACTTCATCTGAGTTTGGCATTCGAGCCATGATGTCTGATCATAGAGCTAGTCACAGCAGATCTTCTTGGGGGGACATGGTGCCTCTAGAGCCGATGGTGCAAATGCTTGATACGGTAGCGGAAGGGGAGCCGGCTGAAGGTTTAAATGCGCAAAATGAGCTTGAAAGGTTTTAGTTTCATTCATTTGGCCCTATCCAGATGATCCCATTTTCAAGCCACTTAAATTTGCCCTTAAGAGTGCTTTGGGCAAGGGTATTTGTGGCTTTATCTGCATTAGAGCGCAAGCTAATAAAATTGTCTTCAATCTTTCGTTTTGTCTCTTGCAAGAAGCAATCGGCAAGCTCCATCACCTCTTTTTTTCCTTGCGCATCTAAACAGAGGGCGTATGAAGCGGTTGCTGACATTGCAAAAAGATCGATCCCAATTTCCATAAGTCTTCCAAGCACTAGTTGTTTTTTGTCTAGATGCTGCCTATGTCTCACAATAGATTTAAAGATCTCTTTGGCAAGTTTAGAAGCTGCTCTATCGATATAGGCAAAGTAGGGAGCAATCTTTTTTGGTTTTTGGCCAGTATTTGCAAAAAGACCTTTAAAAGATTGTTTTAAGTACCAAGCGCTATAAAATACACTTAAATTACAAAGAGTCTTAAATTTTTGTAAAATGGAAGTTTTGCGGTTAAATATGGGCGCAAGGCGCTGCAAATGAGAGTCAAGAGCTTCTCTTGCGAGAAAGAGCTTGATAATTTCCGATGAGCCTTCAAAAATTCTATTGATACGGGTATCTCGCATGATTCTTTCCACAGGATAGGGCACATCGCCTCTTGCTTTTAAGGAAGCAGCCCTTTCATAACCCCTTCCACCATTTAGCTGCATTGTGTCATCGACAATCTCCCAAAGCGCTTCTGTGCAAAAGAACTTGGCCATGGCAGCTTCTATCCTGATATCCACTTTTCCCTCATCGGCAAAAGCTGAGGTTAGCCACGTCATCGCCTCCATTGCAAAGGTAAGGGACGCTATGCGCGCAATTTTTTGCTGTCCAAACTCATGCTGGCCGACAGGCATTCCCCATTGAACGCGTGACGCGCCAAATCGCCTTGCAATGGTAAGCAGCTGTTTTGCAGCGCCTGTTGAGGCGGCAGGGATTGAAAGTCTTCCGATATTGAGAGTCGATAGAGCTAAAGCAAGACCTCGCCCTTCTTCCCCTAATATATTCTCTTTTGGTACCACGACGTCAGTTAAAGTTAATAAGCCGTTGTAGATAGCGCCAAGACCCATAAATTCGCAGCGATGCGTCCACTTTAATCCTGGAGTATTTGTTTCGACAATGAAAGCTGAGATCTGCTGCTTTGTTTTGCCATTTACAAGTTTTGCAGGAGTCTTGGCCATAACGACGATGAGATCGGCAATTGGGCCATTGGTGCACCAAAGCTTTTGCCCATTAAGGATATAGCTTTTGCCATCTTCTGATTTTGTGGCAGAGCAAGACATTTCGGCAGGATCTGACCCAACACCTGGTTCTGTCAGGGCAAATGCGGAAATTGCGCCTTGGCAAAATCTTGGAAAATATTTTGCCTTTTGTTCTTTGGTGCCGAACATAAGCAAGGGCTGCGGCACTCCAATCGATTGGTGCGCAGAGATTAAAACAGCCGTTGCGCTGCAATATGAGGCAACTTTCATAAGAAGCGCTGCATATTCGGTCTGAGAAAATCCAAGCCCTCCATATTCTTTAGGCACTTTTAAAGCAAAAATTCGCTGCTGCTTCATCTCTTGAAGAACATCTTCTGGAAAGGTTCTTGAAACGTCTATTTCATCTGGGTTTAACGCAGTCTGTAAATAGTTACAAAGCTTTTCTATCACATCATCAGCTTCTTTGCTGATTTGTTTTTTAGGAAATGGGATGAGAAAAGATGGGTCAAAAATACCTGTGAAAAGCTTTGCGCCAAAAGAGGGGAGTACATATTTGCTTCTTGCCCTTTCAGTAGCTTCTAGCGCATTTAATTGCTTTTCATTGCCAAGTGCGGCATCGACGATCGCATCAGCAGTTGTATGCTCGTTATGTAAGTCTTTCATTAAAATTTACTTCCTTTTGAGTCTTTTCTAGAGTCTTCATTAGAGTTTTTTCCAGATAGTTTTTTCCAGGGCGTTAAGATTTCGCAACCCGTTTCTGTGATCAGTAGCGTATGCTCCCATTGAGCGCTTGGCTTGCCATCTTTAGTCCTTGCTGTCCACTTATCTTTGGGGTCAACGACAGCCTCTTTTACACCTTTATTAATCATAGGCTCGATGGTAAAGGTCATACCGGGAGCTAAGGGAATCGTCATGGAATTTTTGTGATGGGGAATTTGCGGGTTTTCGTGAAATTCGATCCCAACACCGTGACCGACAAATTGATCGACGACAGAGCAGCCGTGCTTTTTTGCATAGGCTTCAATGATTTCGCCAATCATTGAAACGGGAACATTGGGCTTTAGCACCTCGATCGATTGCATCAGGCACTCGTAGGCGACATCGACGACGAGTTGTCTATCGGGAGTGGTTTTTCCGATGACGACCATTTGGCTGCAATCGCCATAGTAGCCATTTAAGATACAGGCGAGATCGATATTGACGATGTCTCCCTCAATCAATGGGGTAGCATTCGGGATTCCATGGCAAATCACTTCGTTTAAAGATGTGCAAATGCTTTTAGGGAAGGGGGGCTCTCCATAATGCAAAGGGGCAGGAATGGCGCCTGCTTTTAAGTGCAGCGCATGTGCATAGTCATTGAGCTCTAACGTGGTGACGCCAGCTTTTGCCATGGCGCACGTCTTTTCTAAAATGTCAGCTGCAAGAAGACATGATTTGCGTATCCCTTGTATCTCTTTTGGACTTTTGATCAGTATCCCATATTTTTTTTTGTAGAATTCCTTAAGAGATGGAGTAGCTGTTTTAGTTGCTGCAAAAGAATTTGGCTTATTAGGGAAGTGGCAAAGCTTCCACTTTTTTTGGCTGCCACACCAGCAGGGGTCGTTTCGTCCAATCATAAATAAAATCTATCTGTAATTTGTTCTTTACGTTATAATACTCACGACTTATGAAGCCAGAAGATTTTAAACCTATCCATTCTAAAGAAGAGAGAATCACCCACGTTTATGATCGGGTATGGTTCATTCCACACGGGAAATTTGCAAATTCTCAAGTTTTTGCATTTCCTGGCTGGAGCCATGCAGACTTTTTCGGCAATGACAATCCCATCTCTTTAGAATATTGTAGCGGCAATGGGGCGTGGATCGCCTCCAAGGCCATGCAACACCCATCCCAAAATTGGGTGGCCGTTGAAATGAAATTTGATCGCGTGAGAAAAATATGGTCAAAGATTAAAAACCACAAGCTAGATAATCTCATCGTCATATGTGGAGAGGGTCTTTTTGCTACATCGACCTACTTTGAAGATGCCTCCATCAGTGAAGTCTATATTAATTTCCCCGATCCTTGGCCTAAGAAAAGGCACATTAAAAATCGGATCATCCAAGATCCATTCATGCTGCAAATGGGAAGGATTTTAAAACCATTAGCTCCATTAAATTTCGTGACCGATGATGCTGTCTATTCAGATTGGTTTATTGATGTGATGCTGCGCAGCAATCTCTTTGAGTCACACTATGGAGTGCCTTA
>JABDAE010000157.1 GCA_013289325.1 Chlamydiota bacterium | reverse complement strand
CCAGGACATGGGTAACACCTTGCGCAAAGCATTCTTTCCTATCGCTGCTTCCGCAGCTCCAATTTTTTTTGCCCTTAAACCCCCACATTCCGCGTCGCTACGCTCCGCTGCATGCGGGGCTGCTGTACTGAAAGCGGCTACCGCTGCAGGTCACGGTAGTGACCAAAGTGCGATAGCCCCACATGAAACGGAGCGTAGCGACGCGGAATGTGGGGTTGCAAGTAGTTGATAATCAAGCTGCGGTAGCAGCGACACAAAAGTTGTGGGGACAGAATGCATTTGAGAGATTCAATTTTTTGTAAGGTGATAAATTAATTTTTTAAAATAATGGGTAATGGTAAGGTCGAAGGCCTAGGTAGATACAATAATATGATAGAGATCTGTAAGACCAACATAACCTTAAGTTGACACCATTGCATGTTCACGGGTAGTTAACATGTACTTGGATCTTCGCAGCCATGTGTTCTTTTTTTATGATCTCATAGGACCGTAAAGTATCTTCATTTAAGGGAGAGGTAATGCCATTTCTGCGATGATCTAAAAAATATTGAGCCTTGGTGCCATCAAGATCTTCAGCCGAGGTATGATATAAGGGAAGTTGATCGTAAGAGATGTCCCGAGATTGCCATTTTAGTTCCTCGATGATATCTGCATCTGCTTTAACCGTCGACCTACCGAGCCGTATAAACGTTCCATCAGCCAAACCAAGCGATTTTTGATAATAGGGTTTATTGCTTCCGGAAGAAACTTGGGTCGATTGGGTCAATAAAAACATGATTAATCGACTCATTCGACCTAAGTCACAAGTATTGGGCCGATTAAAGACCCAATTCATTTTTGATTATAAAAATTATTTAAATCACGATCCGCGACGTTTTCGGAAGATATCAAACGGCTTGCAAATGGTTTGCTCAACTCTCCCAAAATGGTTGAAGCCACCCAAGTTAATTCAACTGTCGAGGCCATCACTCAGGTGATAATTATGAAAGAGGCATATCCATCGCAGAGATTTGTCGAAATATCTCGTCTTGTTCGTAAATTTCGCGACATAAACTCTTCAAACTTTCTTCAAGTGACTTAATGGCTTGCCTGTGGCGATCAAACTCCTTAGCAAACTCTATTGGTTTGTCCTTTTCCGGAAAGCTTTGCCTTACCTCTGTATGAGTTCTTTCTTCTTGCTCCAAAGCCTCTCGTAAACTATCCATTTTGATTTGCAACTGACTAGCTTGTTGTGCATTTCCACCGGCTATTAGCGATTCCACTTCAAAGAGCAGCGCGATGCTTAAATCACTTGCATGAAGATTAGCATGGAGATGAAGGAGTCCAATATCTGCGTCCTTAAATTCTTTTAGACACTCAGAACATGTGCATTTGATAGCGTCTGCGCCTTCCCACTGTCCCTTAAAGCTATATATCATCTCATTCCCATTCACCGTCACTTTCAAGGTACACTCACCTTGTCCACTCAGTGCACCTTTTCTAAATTCCCCCTTGTATGTGAATCCCTCACCTACCAAAACCCCTTCTCCATGAGGCATATTGTTGGCATCGGTCCAACCTGTATAATTAGATGATTCTGTGCGATAAACAGTTATACCGTTCATCCTTTATTATAAACAAGAAAAAATATTTAATTCAATTTTATGTTAATTTAAATAAATTATTTTTTATTTAATATGTATTTGTTATAATTAAATTAATAATTTCTGCAGTTAATAAAGGTGTAGAAGATGAATTTTGGAATTAACCAAGCTGGATTGCCATCTTATAGGGTTCAACCTACAGACATAGAGCGAAAAAACTGGTATGATAAGATTGGCAATAGATCGAGAGTCTATTGCTTTGGACGAGGATTTAATCAAACAAGGTGCAACTTCTTTAATGTATCTAAATACGATTTGTAGGGCAATTGGGGTCACAGACTTACATCATGAAAACGATTTGTTAATCACGGAGGGGATGAGATGGGTGCCAATCGATATGGAAGTGATTAAGCCTGGTCATGCTACAGGTTTATTTGGGTACCACCCCGAAAGACAAATGAAGCTGTCGGAAGATGAACGCCAGCTCCTTCTGAGGTTTAATTTGCAACAATCCACACGTCTTTTTCGAAATGTTCCAATTCCGACAGTTGTTTTGATCCAAGCCCTCACGGATAGAAACATCGAAATGCTCACTAGTTCAATCAAAAACGAATTAGTAGATTTCAACATATCAATGGCAGATCATAGATTATTTGAATTGATCAACGAAGATATGATGAATAACGATGTTCCATACTTCTCACAAAAAGAAAGAATATTGTATTATGGAATCAAATTATCATCTGAGTTTATTATTGGAGATTTAAAAACTAAGGAGTAATCCATGACAACACCTACACACCAGAATTTCGATATCGCCTTACAATATGCGTCGTATTCACAACAACTGAAATCCACATTGCTTAGTGAAGCTGTGAAGACAGCGGAAGGCTGGAATACCAACATATCTTGTTGGGTACTATCAAAAAAAGCACAAACACTAGCAAACGAGTTATTTGCAAAGTTTTGCCAAGATGTGCGTACCCATTTTCCTCAACTACAATACCAAGAATGGTTAGAGATGTCCATTCGCATGGAAAGAGTACACTTTCTACCAGACCTAGATCACAAAATTAAAGCCTGTTTTCCAGAAACTGTTTAGGATCAGACTTTTTAATGCAACCTCCTTAATAGCAGACAAGTCGTCCAAAAGTGCCGGTAATGAAATATCATGACCATGCGAACGATCTTACATAAGTGCAGTTGGGAATTGGGAGAATTTCTACGTGGTGATCGGTAAAATGAAGGCCTTAAATTTATCCTGATCTATTAAATCCCAGAAACCTGATCTTTTTAGCGTGACGCAATACTTTTTGACGATTGAAGAAAATTTTTAAGCAGCACCAATTTCGAAAGCAGTCTATGGTCATTATCGTGTTTTGACTCAATTGATGACACGCCTTAAATGGCTTGGACCATTTGATGGGGTTGATCCTAAAGATGCGCAAATGATTACACAGCGCGCTTTAGATCTTCTTTTAGGAGCTTTGGTTGACATAGCGCGACATGGTGAAGAGGTAGTCGGAGAGACGGTTCATGTAGATGAGGAGTTCTTTCGAGATTTCACCCTGCTGCAGAAGGGGAATAATGGCCCTTTCCCCTCTTCTAGCTATGGTACGAGCAAGATGGAGAAAGGCGCTTGTAGGATGGCCGCCAGGCATAATAAAGGAGGTCTGGGGAGGCAGCACCTCTGTCATCTCATCGATCCAATGCTCTAACTTTTGGATCGCTTCAGGATCGAAGTGGGTTTTTTCTAGTTTTTTCTGGCTAACCCCGTTTAAGGGGATGGAAATGGCAGCTCCAACATCAAAAAGAGCGCACTGAATAGCGTGTAGTTGCTCTTTGATTAGACTGGTTTTTTCACTCTCCGGAAGCGATGCAATCGCCACTCCGAGAGTCGAGTTGCAATCATCGACAGAACGGAGTGCTTCGATGAATGGATCATTTTTAAAAAGCCTTGTGCCAGTATAGAGGGAAGTTTTTCCCTCGCTGACATACTTATTTATAGAAAAAAGATTTGTTTGGTGGTTTACTTTATGGTAAGCCAAACAAGCTATTAATAATAAGCTAAATCAAGTAATGCTTTTAAAACTTTCTCAGAATCGGGCAAATACTCAGCTTCCAACGCATTAGGAAAGGGGGTATCTAACCCACAACACCTCATCACAGGAGCTTCCAGCGATCAGCCCACATCGGTTGGAATGAGAGTGGGCGAACCCGTGTCTTTTTGTTTTTCAAAAATCTGTTCTGATTTCCTATGCCCTGTATACCAAATTTGTCACACCCCAGGTCAGAGGCCTTTCCCCGGGGAAAGGCCTCTGACCCCATTGGATTTCCTACCTTTCGTCTACTTTCAAGTCATCAAGACGCTTCTTTTTTTTTGGCTTCCGCTTCGGCTGCATTTAATTGCGAAGAACTGATATCCGCAACTTTTTTGCAAAGGTCCTGCATCGTTGGATCTGAGCTTGCATAATCGATGACCTTATGTCTAAAAAAACCAAGGAAACCAGGGTCATTTTTCCCAGCGACTACAGCGACTACCACATCACTTCCATCGTCTTGGATGGCGCCAGTGGCAAGTTCTATTAAATTTGTGTTCTTCAGAGGACTGTAAAGGTTATAGGTTGCCTGGGTCATCTCCCACGTCTTCGCATTAAGGCGCCCCGTCTTATTAACAGCCAGTTGATGAATAAGCCCCATCTCAGTTAGGGCGTCAAGGTGGGCCTTAAAAATATGATCGTTTGTGTCTTTGCCACCGTATACAAATCGCACTTTTTTATCGGGATGAGCGATCAAATATTTCACTGCTTCACTAACAGCTACTTTTGCAGAACGTTTAGCCGAAACATTTCCAACTCCTGTGCTCATCATCGGAATCGCTATGCTTTTTTCTCCCGTCGCATCAAATGCGGCAAATATATTCGCATAACATTCTCTTAATGTCTTCTCAAACACATACGTTCCAGATTGACTCGTTCCAAACGGCGCGCATGAGAAAATCACCTTCTTAAACACAGTGGTGGCCTTCACCTCCTGGGGAACTTCAACTGTGACTGCCTGGTTAGTTCCCATCCAGCGCCGACTTGGGCCCGATAAGCATCGAAAAGCGGATTAAAATCACCAATGTTATTAGCCGACATAAACACCTCCATTAATTAAACACCACATAAAATTATTATATTACAAACAAAATGAATTGTCAATATTTCAACTAATTTTGCAACTAATTTTGTAATTGATATTAGTCGTAATCGTACGCGTTCACGGAGTAGTA
>JABDAE010000156.1 GCA_013289325.1 Chlamydiota bacterium | reverse complement strand
CAACCGAAGAGAATTTTCTATTGCGAGATATGTATCAAAATTGATACAATAAAGTTGTGCTAGGAAAGACCGGAAGGAAGATAGAGAATGATTCAACTGAATCTGCCGAGAAAAATTCTTGCAGTTGATTTTTATCAAGAGACAAATGGAAATGAACCTGTAAGAAAATGGCTAAAATCTCTTGCAAAGGAGGAAAGGTCTTTTATAGGAAAGGATATTTGCACGGTCCAAGAAGGTTGGCCTCTTGGAATGCCTTTGGTACGCAGTTTGGGATCGGGACTTTGGGAGGTTCGCTGTTCTATGCCTTCTGGGATAGCGCGGGTTATTTTTGTAATGAAAGATAATCGGATGGTTCTTCTGCATGGTTTCATTAAAAAATCCCAAAAAACGCCTCTGCAAGAACTAGATATTGCTAAGAGGCGTTTAAAGCATCTTATATAAGGAAAAATACGATGAAGCATAAGCATATCGGATCTAGTTTTGATGATTTCTTGGAGGAAGAAGGTCTTCTTGAAGAATGCAAAGAGGAGGCAGCAAAACGGGTACTAGTTTGGCAACTGGAACAAGAAATGCAAAAACAGCATTTGACCAAAGAAGAATTTGCCAAGCGCATGCATACCAGTCGAGCAGCAGCAGATAGAGTATTAGATCCTAAAAAACCCTCGACATTGCGATCATTAAGCGCTGCTGCAAGAGCTGTAGGCAGAAGACTTAGAATTTCACTAGCATAGAATAAAACGACGGAATTTTTGAAGCCTGCTTAAGAGGACATCAAAAGATTTTCTTTTTTTCATCATCACAAGCTCTCTGTTTTGCTCAATGCATTGAGTAGATTTACTCAGTTCTTTGAGTAGACTTACTCAATGTATTGAGCAAAGTCAAGAGGCTTTTTTGCATAAAAAAATCGATGAATCTTAAAAACGGGGTTTTAGGCGCTCTGTTTCTCCAAGATTGGTTAAGATTTTTCGCAGCGTAGATTGCACCTCGCTGCCATGTTGATTGGCACAAAAAGCTGTACCTAAAAAGTCGATAACATCGTTAACACCGTTTGTTGCCCTGATCACGGCAATGCCCGCATCTGAGGCTGAGAGCTTAAGAAAGATGGCTGCGATAAGTGCAGCCTCTTGCTGTGGTAACTCCTGGTTGACTCTGATCGCCAACTCTTCGATCATTTTCGCTGGCCAAACAAATTCACCAGGTCTTTCCGGTTGCCACTTACCGGCCAAATAGATTTGTATCATTTCGATTTGCAGGCCTAGAGCCCTTCTTTTGACCATATTGGAGGGAGAAGAGCGGCATTCCATCAAAAATTCAGCGAACTCTTGGCCTTGTTTTGCAAAATTTTTGTCTTGACCGATCATCTTAAATAGAGATGTTGAATCGATATGCACTAAAAATCTAGCAGCTATCGATCGCGTCTCTTGGCGATTTGACTTCGTCGCTCTTATAAGACAGTCGAAGAAAGCCTTCTCGATAGCGCCTGCGTGTGCCTCTGTCAATGTAAAATGAATGTCGATTGTTTTTAATAGCGCAATAGCAAATTTCCGATATTCATCCTTTCCGATTGTTATGCAAGCAAATAAGTGTGGTAGAAGATTTATATTATTTGTTTCACTTACAGAAATTAATTCATCCGTAAGTGTTTCATAGGAAACTCGTTCGATAAAATAGGATAACAGCCATAGGACATGATTGGAACTCGATGCTCTAATCAAAAAGGTGAATAAACCGCGCGTTTGAGCGTGATTGAGGAAAGGCGTTTGCACGGCCGACGGCATATAAACGATGCATTCTAAGGCATCGTAGAAAGGGGTGAATCTAGAAGATTTGAAACAGGTCATGAAAGCGTGGATGTAACCTGGTTCCAAAATGATATCGGGTCGAGTTTTTCCTATTCTACTTAAGATGTAGAGCACATGTTCTTGTTCCTGAATGTCATCGGAGATCGATAATTGAGACAGCTTTTGCACCCAGCCTTCGTGTTGTGAGATAATCGCTAGGTCTTTTTCGGAGTTGACTAAGCGCTTCAAAGCCCTAATGGCTCTTTGGGCGTAGTCGAATTTTAATGCCACGAATAGGGCATCGACTAATCCATCGATAGAGACATATTCCTTGGGACAATGATTGTCGGAACTCCCTTTTGTATTGAGCAGTTTCAAAATCAAATCGCAAGCTTCTTTTTCCATTCGCTCATCGCCAGAATTTACCAAACTCACCAGGCCTTCCATGACACTTCTCTCCTTAGACTCGGGATGTTTTCTAGGATTCATCCGTTCCCGTAAAACCTGATATCCCATGAATTTGATTTCGGGATCGGGGAATTTAAGAGAGCGCAAGAGGACGTCAAACAAATAGGAGTCTTCAGACATCGCATTAAGGCCTGCCTCTGATTTGGAGATAGCCAAGAAAACGGTAATCACTTGAAAAAGCGTTTCCTGGTCGCGATCGCGACTTGTATTGTCAAGGCGATTCGTTAAATCGCGGATGGCATGTTCGACTGCAACAAACGCCTGTATCCCTCGATCGGACTTGCATAAGTTTGCAACGGCCTGTAATGCTGTCAAATGCATTTGATGGGATTTTGGCTTGGAAAACCAGATGATCAAAGTCGATATCGCCGTTTTTTCCCGAATAATGGCCTCTCTTCCAAGATCGGAATTGCAGAAAACGGCGATAGCGCGTGTGGCTGCTACATTGATCTCGTTTTCATCGATTCCAAAGATGATCCCCTCAGTTGCACGAGCCGCCTTAATCAAAGTTGTAATCCCTTGTGGAATATCTATAAGGGCTTGCCTGCCGGCATCTGAACCCAAGAGCTTGGCTAAAGCTCCGCCCGCGAGCTCTCTTGTGCTCTTCTCTTTGGCATTAAGAGCTCCTAAGAGCGCTCTGATTGCACCTGTTGCTCGAATGGTCTCTTCTTCACAGGCCTCTGTAGAGGCGAGTATGGCCAGGGTTCTTGAAGCGGCCGATTTGACCAACGCTTCTGGTGAGGTATCATAACTGCGAACCAACGCCGTCATCGACTCGGCAAGTGAACTTCCCGCCTCTGTTTGCAGCTCTTGGGCTGTGCTTTTGGTTAAGCGTTCTGCTGCAGCTCGTCTTGCTTTGGCATCGCTTGCACTTAATGCTGTGATCGAAGGGCTGATTTGGATATGGGTCTGTTGAGATCCGCTTGCTAAAGGAATTGAATCGGTGCTTGCTGCCATAAAAACCTCGTTAAATTTAAATAACTATTTTAATTTGAGTTGTTTATATTACAGTAGGGGCTCGTAAAAATACAAGGGGAAATCACAGGAATTGCGACGATGTGGTGTTTACGATGTTTCTTGTAAAAATGTAGCTTTTGTGCTACTGTAAAGTTATGAGCGACGAGTTCCAGATAGATGTATACGAGACTGAAAAAGGAAAGTTGCCTTATTCGGAATGGGAGAACGGTTTATCGATAAAAGATCGGGCGATTGTCACTACTCGGTTGGTGCGCATTCGAGCCGGGAATTTAGGTGATTGTAAACCCTAACCAATTTGCGCTCTTTATTGCACACCGTAGGTTTAGAGATGGCGATCAATCCTTTAATGAACTACTGATCCCATTGACCCAATCGTCCACTTTTAAGGTGATTTTTTCAAAGAGGCTTCTTGCATAAAATGGCAGCTTTTCAAATTGCTCAAGGATGATTCTTTGAATTTCAAAGAGTTGTTGCATAAAATCTTTCTAGTTTGGTTACAACCTAATGTTGATGCGATGGTGTGTTCGATCTAGAAAGCCAGCAACTCTACTTAAAGAGATTTCAACTTAACCTTTTTTCACAATAGGTTTGTTGTTTTCTACAACGACCCTAAGATTTTTTGCTAACCCAAGTTTGGAAAGGAGCCAAATAAACCATTTGGCGGGGTCGAAATGAAACCAACAAATTCCGTTGCGATAGTCTTTTGGAAATGCATGATGGTAATTGTGATAGCCTTCGCCAAAGGTAAGTAAAGCAACGATGAAATTGTTAGTAGCCGATAGTTCTTGACGCCATGGTTTTGTTCCCCAAGTGTGGGCTAAAGAATTGATAAACCATGTCGAGTGGTGTAAAATGAATAAACGGGTCAAAGTCGCAAGCATTAAAGCCCCTAGAAAATCATCTAATAGCAACCCTATAATTAAAAACGCAATGAGATTGGTAACTACCATACATAGGGTGATATGTTCATTTTGAAAAACCAAGAGTTTCCGTTCATAATGATCTCTTACAACTCGTTTTTCAATAGGTCGAGGTGTTTCCATAAGCCATAGGAAGTGGGCATACAAGAAGCCATGTTTGATCGAATGGGGATCACTCTCGGTGTCAACGTAGGCATGGTGCAATCGATGATCATAAGCCCAACGAATTGCGCTGCCTTGCATCGCCATCGATCCAAAAAAAAGAAAAAAAATATCCAAAATTGGATGAGCGGAATAACTGCTGTGAGAATAAAGCCTGTGATAACCAGCCATGATACTTACACCAGTAAGGCAATATAAAACAAAGGTAGCCAAGTATATCCCCCAACTGGGAGAAGCATAAAATAAATATATCGGCATGGTAATGAGAAAGATAGATTGATAAACAATGGCACTTGTAGCGGGCGCCGAATAATCCACTTTGATTTTCTTCATTCTTCCTCTAATTTTGTTTAAATAAATACTTGATGTGTTACTAAACTAACCAAATCAAAATATGGATTTTTTGTAAAGAAAAAAGATTTTAAGGAAAGGAAAAACAATGGGGTCAGTAGTCTTTCCCCGGAGAAAGACTACTGACCCCATTGTTTTTCCTTTCCTTACAGATGAGAGTTTTCTTGCAGAAGTGCTCACCAAAAAATTCGTTGATCATCTTTCTCTTTATCGACAATCTGAAATTTTCTTAAGAGATGGAATCCAGATTAGTCGACAAATACTCTCACAATGGATTCTCCGTTTTCAAGAACAAAAAAATGAGAACAATATCCAAAAAGATCGAGGTATTTTATGACTAACGCAGAGGCGGTGAGCCGGAGAGACGCAGAGATAATTGAAAATTTGTTGTCAGAGCAGGTGCTTGATGCAGCTATTGAGGTACATAGAACTTTAGGCGGTCCTGGACTATTAGAAAGCTTATATGAAGATGCTTTGTTGCACGAGCTAAGGCTTCGTAACATTCCAGTGTTATCACAAGTGCAGATCTTTCCCAAATGGAAATAAGTTCGATATTCCCTTAAGTAC
>JABDAE010000155.1 GCA_013289325.1 Chlamydiota bacterium | reverse complement strand
CAAATCTTAATCGCATTTCATCAGGACGTCATATCGCCAGCTGATGGCCCAAGAAGCCATTTTGTTCCCAGCAGCTCGCAATACGCCCTTAATGCCATCAAAAAGTACGGCTTTTTCCAAGGCGTTGCCATGGGATGTGATCGCTTGATGCGAGAAAATGACGACCCTTGGGTGTATCGTTGGGTCAATAACGGCTCAGCCGCCCTTATCAAATACGATCCTGTGCCTTAACTTGGGAGTTTATGAGTTAGTTAAAAAAAACGCAGTGGACTTCGCCGGTTACTCGCCTTGCCAGCATATTAAGAGCTTCTGGTGTGTAATTTGTGGCGCCTTTGGCATAGACATGCTGAAGATGCGGCTGCTTTGCGAGTATGGCAAGCATTGCATCGCTAATTACACAATTTGAGAGATTAATTTGTTCAAAAGATCCCTTACTTAAACAATCAAAACAATCTTGATTGCTCTCATTGGGTTGAAAGAGCTGTGGACCACATCCTTGCAAATCAAGGCATTTGACATCGAGTAAACCACATTGAGACAAAATCTTAAAGCAAAGAGGGGAAATATCCTTGCAATAGGAAAGGGAAATTTTCTCAATCTTTTTGCCACCTTCAACCATTTGTTTTAAAGCCGACGCCTCTCCTGCAAACGCCGCATCTGCCGCAATCGCTAATTGTGTATAAATGACAGTCACTTGGCCAAAGTGATAAGTCGTGGCCCCATTTAAGTTTGGCGTTGTTCTTTCAGGAGGAGGCGATTTTAAAGGAGGGCTGGTTAATTCTGGACTTCTACCGGCAACAAAAACTCTCGCCATGCCAAACAATTCCGCACTACTGGATCCCGTAAGCACCTCTATTTTAGCATCGCTTGCATGCTCTCTTCTCGCAGGCCTAGGAGAGTTGCGAGCAGGAGATTTACTTCCACATTTTTTTGGCGAACTTGGCGCACGCGAAAATGCCGATGGCAAAACAGCTTCAGATTTTGGGCTTACGTTATCGCTTAAGTGATTGCTACAAGGCACTGGAGACGCCATATTACCGATCCTTTTAATGAACTTCTTTCAAAACTTACTTTGACAGAATTCTAGTTTTTAATTAAAAAAACTTTACTATATATATTAATTACTGTCAATATCAAATTTCGCACTTCCAACCAAATAAAAGACATTGAAGCCGCGCTGTTAAGCGTTGTCGTTCTTTCTCAGGGAGTTGCGACAAAGCTTTTATGATCCCAATCAGGTGGGCTCTTGCAAGGCATTTCATTTATCCTAGATCCGGCAGTTCGAGATGGCAAATTAATGCAAGATCTTGAATTAGAATCACTTTGCAATGGGGTGGGACATTCCCAAATGGTGAAGGACCACCCCATTGCAAATGATTCTGGTTCAAGAGATTGCGTTAAGTTGCCGTCTCCAACTGCCGGATTTAGGTTTATACTTATGGGTTCTGAAGTTGGAAAAACCATCGTCCGAAATGAGACTTTTTGCCCTTTAAGAGAAATTAACGATGGCAACGATGTAACGATATAAGGATAAACACCTTATCATTATATCGTTACATCGTTAATTATGCTTTTGGTTGCTTGGATCAATTCGCGACTTTGACTCCCAAAAAATCAAACTTTTGAATCACGTTCCGTATATCTTAACCACAACAGAAAAGCTCCCAAGCCAATTCCAGGTGCCCAATCATAAAATATGGCCATGTTTTAACACTTTATAAAAAAAACATGCTATTGTTTTTACAAAAATTTGTAAAAACAAGACCATGTTTTTGTTGATTTTTGGACTTATTTAGCTTAAACTGAGGAATAAATGGGAGATCGCTATGGAAAGAACGTGCATGACTTTTTTAAGGGAATGGTTTTACTCCGCTAACCGCAAACCACTTGTTATTCGCGGCGCGCGTCAGGTTGGAAAAACTTGGATTGTACGCTATCTTGCCCATTCATTAGGCAAAAAACTTATCGAAATAAACCTAGAAAAAAAACCAAAGCTGGCTTCCGTCTTTTCATCCAATGAACCGCGCATTATTATCCAGAAGTTACAAGGCGCCTTTGAAACCTCTATTGACCCTTTAAAATGCATTCTTTTTATTGATGAGATACAAGAAGTTCCCGAGCTTTTTTCAAAATTGCGGTGGTTTGCAGAAGATATGCCCGAACTTCCAGTGATTGCAGCTGGGTCTCTTTTAGAGTTTGTTCTTGGACAAGAATCTCTTACAATCCCTGTAGGAAGGGTTAGCTACATGTATTTAGAACCATTGTCTTTTGAAGAGTTTCTACTAGCCCAAGAAAAACATGAGCTTATTTCCCAGATAAAAGAGTTTAATTGGGAGAACTTATCCGAGTTTACACATGACAAGCTCATCGCTCATTTTAAAGAATATGTCATCGTAGGAGGAATGCCTGCTGCAGTCGCGAGCTGGAGTAAAAAACAATCCATTTCTGGTGTGAGTCAAATTCATCATGACATCATGCACACGTATCGAGATGATTTTGGTAAATATAACCAACGGATGCCTTCTGCCAGGTTAACTGAGGTTGTAACAGCTGTGCCAAAAAACTTAGGCAAAAAATTTGTCTATACTAACGTGAATTCCGAAGTGCGGATCCCAATTATTAAGGAAGCACTTGAATTGCTTTGCCAAGCAAAGTTATGCCACCAGGTCAAGGCTTCTTCTTCCAATGGAGTCCCTCTTGCCGCAGAACTTCTTACACACTACTTAAAAGTGATTCTTCTTGATGTGGGACTAAGCTCTGCAGATCTTGGGCTTTCTTTAGCTGAACTTGAATCGATAGAGGAGCTTGACTTAATTAATAAAGGAGGCATTGCCGAGCAAGTTGTCGGTCAGCTTTTGCGCACGATCAACCCCTTCTATCAGGAACCTGCGCTCTATTATTGGTTAAACACTGACAAAAATGCGAGTGCTGAAATTGATTATGTAGTGCAGCATGGTAGCAAAGTCATCCCGATTGAAGTCAAAGCGGGTACAACAGGCACATTAAAATCCTTGCATCACTTTATGTCGATTAAAGGGCTGCCATTGGCTGTTCGCATCAATTCTGCTTTCCCTCAAGTTTTCGATATGAACCTTAAAGATACTCTAGGCAATCAGGTGAAATATCAGCTGTTGTCTATTCCCTTTTATCTCATAGGTGAGCTCCACCGCCTTATTGAAATGCATTTTAAATCTGGTTAAGAATACGTGCATGTGATTAACCTATTTTGTGGACTTCCCACCAACGGTACCGGTAGAACTCTTGGCAGCACCCTTTGCAAAACCGAGTTTCAGGGTTGTAGGCAATTAATACTTTTTCTCTACTAACTTGCCCCCCTTACCTTTTATTTCCATAGTGACATCACCCGATCGCATATCTACTTGCTTCATTTATTATGTGCTGATTGAAAATCAACCAAGGAAACACTTTTGGTATAAATGTTCTCGGATCCAAATGGGTCGCCGAGGGGCAGGCTACACGTTGAACGAATGTGTATAGGTAAAAAAAAGCCTTAAGCGGATATACCCACTTATAATTTTATTCCAGTCTTTCAGACTGTGGGTATTAACTCGTTCATACCCAGGGCGTTGCCCTTACCATTACCCATTATTTTAAAAAAAATAATTTGTCATCTTACGAAAAGCATTCGTTCCTTTCGCTGCTTCCGCAGCTCTAATTTTTTTTGCCTTTAAACCCCACATTCCGCGTCGCTGCGCTCCGCTGCATGCGGGGCTGCTGTACTGAAAGCGGCTGCCGCCGCAGGTCACGGCAGTGACCAAAGTGCGATAGCCCCGCATGAAACGGAGCGCGGCGACGCGGAATGTGGGGTTCCATGTAGTTGATAATCGAGCTGCGGTAGCAGCGACACAAAAGTTGTGGAAATTAGAATGCATTTGCGATATCCAATTTTGTATAAGATGACAAATTAATTTTTTAAAATAATGGGTAATGGTAAGGGCGTTGCCCAGGGCTGTTGCAATTTTAGACCTTCGGTCTGGTTTTCCACTGTTGAAAAACTTCGCGTTTTCTTCGCGTTAAAAATATTTTGAGTAAAGTAAGATTGAAGCAAAAAAAAAGCCTTAAGCGGGATAAACCCACTTAAGGCGAAGGGGAAGTAAACGCTCCGCAATGTGGTATTCTTATAGACTGGCTGTCTGACCTATCTCGTAGAGTACTTCCGGTGCCTTGTCAGCTCCATTAGGCCAGGCAATTGTTCCTAATTCCTTGTCGATAAATACTTTTTTAAAATAACTAACGTCCTTTAACGGTTCACATATTGGCCCAATAAGACGATCTTTTAAATCAACGATCTTTTTTTCACCATTTTCAAAAGTCAGCATTAGTTTATATCCCGAAACATAAACAACTTCAATTACATCAAGTAGCATACAAATATTCTCCTTAAACTAATGGATCAATTTTATTCGGCAACTGGCCTTTTTGCGCCAAGTTCCAGTCTTGCAATAATTCTGGTTTATGCAAATCAGCCCATTCAACTATTAAATTTCTTACCTTTACAGGAAGATTGCCTTCCATCATATTCAATGACTGAATTTCAAATGTGCCTTTTTTTTCTCCATAGCGAGCATGAAAATGAGGTGGATTATGATCATCATAAAAAATTTGAATGACAATCCCTAAAAAACGGCATATTTCTGGCATAATTTACCTACCTCTCTTCCTAATCTAAGCCTACTGCATATTTTAATAGAATTCAAAGGAAACTTTAATGGACCAGTAAACCCGCTAGCGTCAAATTTTTGCGAAGTGCAAGATCTGCTAACAAAAAATTATATTGCAGTCTTTCGAGGCTGACAATAAAATTGGTCGATGCCGTGACCAGCGGCGGCAGCCGCTCACAGTATAGCAGCCCCGCATGCAGCGGAGCGTTGCGACGCGGAATGTGGGGTGAAAAGGCAAAAAAAAGCCTTAAGCGGGATAAACCCACTTAAGGCGAAGGAAAACTTGGCGGCGTCCTACTCTTCCATACTCTTGTGTATAGTACCATCGGCGATGAGGAGCTTGACTTCTGAGTTCGGAATGGGATCAGGTATTTCCTCCTCTCTATTGCCACCAAGAAAATTTGTTTATGCCTCTCTAGGCAAATGAATCGTTAATCCTTAAGATCACTTACAAAAAACAACGCTTGAAGATCATCTTCAATATGGCGAATTTTACGGCCTTGTTTATCTTTACAGCCAGTTTTCGATCGCCTGCAAAGAGATCATCTGGAGCAT
>JABDAE010000154.1 GCA_013289325.1 Chlamydiota bacterium | reverse complement strand
GATAATTAGTTGTTTGCTGTTCTTCCTTTTCTTGCCATTAAAATAAGATTAGATGATACTGGATGCGCAAAAAACATTTAGTGACTGAGGGAAAATAGATCATGCTAGCTCCATTATCTGCTATACCTTTCCAACATTCTCCGACACCCAATAAAAGTCACCCCTCCGAGGTCCCTGTGATTGTGAACGAAGCGGTAGCTCTACAGCGGATTCAAGAAGTCGGTCAAAATCTTGCAGTTTGGCGTAATCAAGGTCTACAGCTTACGAAAGCAGCAGGCATGGCTGCTGAAACTGAAAAAATCAAGTGGACAATTGCGACCGCTGCAGTACCTGCTGCGTCTGAAGCTGTATCCCTCCCGTTTCCGGCATTGGAGCTAGACGCGATGGTATCAATCCCTCAAGCTTTAAAAGAAGAAGCCACTACATGCAGCCCGCCTGAAGCAGTTGAAGGTCTAATTTTAGCAACAGAACCTAAACAGTATTCTCAAAAAGCAGTGGCCATCATGGGTATTCTCTTAGAGAATTTGTTATTTAAAAAATGCTGTAGCGATTTTAGCTTATTGCTCCCACTTATAGAAACCTATGCAAAAGATGGAATAAGCGCTCGCGACATTAGAGTCTCTAAATGGTGGAAGGACTTTACCATTTGTATGCCTGGCTTGACGTACATGCGACAACAATCTCCATCTTCACTTTTTGTATCAGAAGGTCGATTTGAGTACGTCCAGGAGTTGAAACACACGAGTCTTGTAGAAGGCAAGATTGTCTTCTCAACTGGTGGGATTCAAGTAGGCAAATGGGCTTATGTTCCGGAGTTGAAAATCATGTGTCTGGTCGAAGGCAAGTTTATCTGGGCAGCAGATCCAAACGGCAGGATTGACGAAGGCAAATGGGCTTATGTTCCGGAGTTGAACGGCATGCGTCTGGTCGAAGGCAAGATTATCTGGGCAGGTCCAAATGGACCGATTGAAGAAGGCAAAAGTGCTTATGTTCCGGAGTTGAAAATCATGTGTCTGGTCGAAGGCAAGTTTATCTGGGCAGCAGATCAAAACGGCAGGATTGACGAAGGCAAATGGGCTTATGTTCGGGAGTTGAACGGCATGCGTCTGGTCGAAGGCAAGCTTATCTGGGCAGACGGAAGGATTGACGTAGGCAAAAGGGCTTATGTTCCGGAGTTGAACGCCATGTGTCTGGTCGAAGGCAAGATTATGTGGGCAGACGGAAGGATTGAAGAAGGCAAATGGGCTTATGACCCGGGGTTGAGAGGCATGATTCTAGTCGAAAGCAAGATTACCTTACCAAGTGGGCTGACTGACGAAGGCAAAAGGGCTTATGACCTGGGGTTGAGAGGCATGCGTCTAGTCGAAGGCAAGATTATCAACCCGGAGGGTTTAAGATCAAGATCACGATCGAGATTGAAGGAGACAATTTAATCCTCGGAGTATTGATTAATAATTAGCTATTGCCGACTATCCATACCTCTTCCCTTTATAAGGAAGAAGAGTAAGGTTATACCGGAAGTATTTCAAAATTTGGATTTTCTCTTTGCCAAAAATCCAAATTTTGAAATACTTTCGGTATAAAGTTAAAAAATCCTACACATTTTTCTGGCGTTGTCTTTTGAGATTTTCTAGTTATTTGTGTATAAATACTTCCTTTTTGTATAGTGCCGATACAATTTATCGCTATATACAAAGGCTATGCTATTAATGACAAAATCTCCTGAATTTCATGAAATGATCGTCGAAGTGAACATTTTTGATACAGATTGCTATGGCGTGATGTGGCATGGAGCGTATATGAAGTGGCTTGAGATTGGGCGGGTGAAATTTATGGAGATGCGCGGCATTCGCTTGAGCAAGCCAGAAGAAGTGGGGGGACATATTTATCCCGTTACCGAGCAGCATTTAAATTTTTTAGCTCCTGCAAGATATCAAGATGTGTTAAGACTTAACACCTCTTTGCAAGTTAAAAGGTATCAGTTGAATTTTTATCAGAGTTTTGTGAATGTATCCAATGACAAAATAACAATGGAAGCTGAAACGAAAATGGTCGTTTTGGATATGCAGTGGAAGCTGCAAAGAAACCTTCCCAAACATCTTATCGATAGTTTAAAAAACAACGAGGTGGCATGACATCGAGTCTAATGGACAGCTTTCTGATGAGAGAAAAAGCAATTCTTGTGACGGGAGCTGGTAGCGGCATTGGGCGCGCCATTGCATTAACTCTTGCTCAAGCCGGTGCAAAACTCATCTTTTTGGCTGGAAGGAGGTTAAAGCCACTTCAAGAGACTGCTTTTATGATGCAGAGCAAATATGCAAATTGTCAAAGTGTGGTCATTGAAGCCGATGTGTCCTGCTCTACAGGACATTTGGCCATTTTGGAAAAAATCGCCGCCTTCGGGTTTTTGGATGCTATTATCAATAATGCAGGGGTGTTTAGTGGGGCAAGTCTTGAAGAGATAAGCGATGAAGAGTGGAAGAGCAACTTTTCGGTCAATGTCTTTGGCCCATTTAAGTTAATTCAAGAATTTCTTCCCCTCCTTAAAAAATCAGATAACCCAAGCGTTGTCAATATTAGTTCAACTCTTGCTGTAAAGCCAATTCCCAATAGCGTGGCATACTGTTCGAGTAAAGCTGCCTTAATACAGATGACAAAATGTTTAGCGCTAGAGCTTGCCCCTCACAAAATTCGAGTTAATTGCATCATGCCGGCAATTGTGGAAACAAAGATGTATCAAGAGCGCTTTACTGATGAGAGTAAGTATTTGGAAGGGCTTAAAATAGCTGCAGAAATGCATCCCTTAAAGCGCGTAGGTCAGCCACAAGATATTGCCAATGCAGCTCTTTTCTTAGTCAGTCAAGCGGCAAGCTGGATTACGGGTGCAACTCTTGCAGTTGATGGGGGAATGTTAGTTACATAATTCAAGGAGTATTGTATGGGATGTATTGAAGATGAAAATCATTTTTTTAATGGGTGTGAAGAAACGACAAAAGCGATTGCACACCATGTATCGGAGATTTTAAAACTCCTTGACCAGGATGTAAATAGGGAAGGAATACTTAAAACACCTGAAAGGGTCGCTAAAGCTTATCAGTTTCTTACGCATGGGACTAAAGATGAACATGATTTGGAAGATCTTTTGACGTCTGCAAATTTTTCACAAAATTATAACGAAATGGTTGTTGTTAAAGATATCGAGTTTTATTCGTTATGTGAGCACCATATGCTCCCATTCTATGGAAAAGTGCATGTGGGATATATCCCAAACGGAAAAGTGGTTGGACTTTCCAAGATTCCAAGGGTTGTAGAGATCTTTGCAAGGAGATTGCAAATTCAAGAACAAATGACCATGCAAATTAAGCTAGCGCTTGAAAAATATCTACAGCCAAAAGGGGTTGCCGTCGTCATTGAGGCAAGACACATGTGTATGATGGTACGAGGTGTGCAAAAGCACCAGCCAACGACGGTCACATCCTCTCTTTGCGGTGATTTTTTAAAAGATATCAAAACAAGAGAGGAATTTATGAATTTAATTCGCTCATTTAATTCACTATAGGAGCTCTTGATGCCATTTACATTACAACTTGGGAGTAATTGCCCCGATTTTACACTTCCCGCAACCGATGGAAAGACATATCGATTAAAGGATTTTGAAAATGATGACACCTTAGTTATTTTTTTTACCTGCAACCATTGCCCCTACGTAATAGGTTCTGATGAGGTTACGAGAAAAACGGCTTTACAGTTCCAACCCAAGGGAGTGCGCTTTGTTGCCATTAATTCAAATAGCAAGCACACCTATCAAGAAGATGATTTCCCTCACATGGTCAAACGGATGCAAGAACATAAGTTTCCTTGGGTGTATCTTTACGATGAAACACAAGAGGTAGCAAAGGCGTTTGGAGCCCTTCGCACGCCCCATTTTTATGTCTTTGAAAAATCAAGAAAGTTAATTTATACGGGAAGAGGAGTCGATTCACCGCGCGATGCGAGTAAGATTAAAGTGAACGATTTGGAAAAAGCTCTCAAGGAACATTTGAAAGGTCTTAAGGTTTCAGTGCCCCTTACCAATCCCATTGGCTGCAATGTCAAATGGGAGGGGAAAGATGCGCATTGGATGCCGGCTGATGCGTGCGATATTATATAGTTACCTTCTATAATGCTCTTCAGAGATGCTGTCTAGTAAGGCGCAGTACGATTCAAAGCGAAATGGAGAAATGGTGCCTTCTTCTACACACTTAATCACATGGCACCCATCTTCACCAGTATGGGAGCAATCTGAATATCGGCAAAGGCGCCCCTCTTTAAAAATTTCGGTAAAATGCCCTTTGACGCCCTCTTTTTTTAAGGCGATCGATGAGTGAGGGTTTAAGTTGCGGTGAAACAACTGATACAGTGATAATCACCTGATCGATGTTAGCTGCAATAAGCTGTAGTTTTTTTCGCGATAGATTTTCTTGTAAAGGGAGAGGAATTTGCCCTTCTTGTAATACCCGCACAATGGTTCAAATAGCCACTCACCTAATCGAAAACGTCATCCCATGTGTCCCTATGAGACAATTTGTGATCAGCTTTCCCATGAGAATACGCTATTATTTGCTGACTCAAAATATTCTTCAAACTGTTTTACGAATTGTTGTCGATGAGATCCGGAAAAAACTTATCGATTGTAGTCCCAAAGTGCCTAATCCTCAAATAGGAGCAGTCAGTTTCATCCAGCACTTTGGTAAAACTCTTAACCTTCATCCACATTTTCATCTTATAGTCGCAGATGGTATCTAAGGGTACTATCTGGGCATTATTCCCTCTTGAATTGGATCCTCCATATGAGCTTAAAGCTTGGGATATCTGCCAACTTGTACCGGGAACAAAAGATGGGTTTCCTGAAGATGGGGTGCAGATTTCATGTAATTCAGGACCAGATCCTCCACATTGTGATTACAGCGATCCTCCACATTCAGACGAATATATCGATCCACCTCACAGGGATGATTAATATTCTTCTTAAAAAAATTCATTGCTTTGCAGTGAACTACTACCCCCATGCCTCAACTACCAAGATTTATGTCATATATTTCGAAAATTCTTGCGAAATACTCCAAGGAACACTGCTTCTTTGGAAAGAACGAAAAAATCACCTTAAAAGTGGACGATTGGGCCAATGGGGTCAATAGTCTTTCCCTTTGCAGAAAGACTACTGACCCCATTGTTTTTCCTTTCCTTTGCTGAACTTGCTGTCGAATTAGGGGCA
>JABDAE010000153.1 GCA_013289325.1 Chlamydiota bacterium | reverse complement strand
GAATGAGATCTTTATGATTGCAAAGAATTGCAGAATGTGGAAGATAACTCAATAGAACCCACTATAAACCTAAATTCGGCAGTTGGAGACGGCAACTTAACGCAATCTCTTGAACCAGAATCATTTGCAATGGGGTGGTCCTTCACCATTTGGGAATGTCCCACCCCATTGCAAAGTGATTCTAACTCAAGATCTTGCATTAATTTGCCATCTCGAACTGCCGGATCTAGGATAAAAGAGCCTTGTGACGGATTATATAAGATGCAGCAAAAAAAATCTTCTATTTTTATTACTGTAGAAGGGGGGGAAGGAGCTGGAAAGACGACCCTCATCGATGGGCTTAAAGTTAAGTTGATCGATTTATCGCTAGACGTCCTTGTGACAAGAGAGCCTGGAGGCACAGCGCTTGGGAATCAAGTGCGCAAGTGGCTGCTTAGTACAGAAATGTCATTTTCAATTGATCCCCAAGCTGAACTTTTGCTATTTTTAGCAGCCCGTCTGCAGCATGTGGAAGAGGTGATTAAGCCAGCGCTTGCGGCGGGCAAAATTGTCATCTGCGATCGCTTTAATGATTCTACCATTGCCTACCAAGGAGCTGGAAGGGGACTTGGGGTTGACTACGTCAAAAACCTTTGCCATATAGTCCTAAATGGGTTTACACCCGATATTACTTTTTATGTCGATATCGACCCAGAAGTTGGACTGCTAAGAAGAAGAGGGGTTGATAAAGAGGAAGCAAAACCCGGCGAAGTCGATCGCATTGAGGCTGAAAAAATGGCGTTTCACCAGGCGATCAGGGAATGTTTTTTAAGGCTTGTCAAAATGGAGACAAATCGCTTTTTTCTGATCGATGGCTTAAAATCAAAAGAAGCCATTTTGGAAGAGGTGTTTCAACATATAATAGAAAAAACTCAAACAATAGGTAACCATTTATGTTAGTGAATTCACATCATGCATTAGTAGTATCCACAGGCGAAGCATTTACAGGCGAAGGGTGTATAGAGAGAAAAAAATCTGCATCATCGGCCATTAAAGTGGCAACCGATTCTTTAAAGGGGATACAGATAGGAGAGTACACCGATTTGTTTCGATTTAAGAAAATTGAAGTCTTTGTGTCACCCCAAGGAGAGATGCATGCGACGCTTAATATTCTTGATAAATCAGGAACATGTGTGGATAGAATCTGTGGGTTGCCTGTGATTCTTTCCGCGCAACATCAAAAAAGATCATTGTCTGATTTACAAGCATACTTTAACGATGGGCCTCGGATGACCCCTGAAAAAGGAGTTTCGGGTGAATACAATCGAGTAGTCGTTGATACAAAAGCCAATGGTGGCTATAAGCCAAAGATTCCTTTTCAGCCAGGGCTATCTCTTGGATCAATCGTTAAGCTCGATAACTTAGTTGAGATGGAGAAATACGCAGAAGTGCACGCGAGAAGGGAAAATTTTGAGGCGCAAGTGCAGCATGCGGAAAAACAAATTGAATTCTTAACGGACAAAATTGCAGTCATCAATGATAAGATAAAAAAGGCTAAAGTCGTTCCACTTAAAGACGCTTATGAGGCCTTAAGGAAAGCCTGGGAGCTTCAAATTAAAAATCTTACTGACAACATTGTAATATTAAGCAAAGAACTTACAGATGATCCGTTGGGGGCAATTCCTGTATTTCGTGGGTTTCAGCAGGCTGCTGAAACACCAATTGATTTTTCGGCTTCTCGAATGGAAGATCAGGTCAGAGGGTTTGATAGTTTAGAATTTAACTCCCAATATATTTGGTTGGATAAGAGCACTGAGGAAATTCACGATCAAATCACCCAATCATCGAGTTCCAGAAGCATTTCTGCCAAAGCAAGTTATGGCATCTTTGTATCGGGAAGCGCCTCATTCTCTTGGGCAAAAGCAGCAGCTGATCGAGTAGGTCAAATTAAAAAAGAGGGAATTGCAGAAGGTGTTTTGGTCATCAATGCCTCGACGACAACAAGACATGTGCGCACATTTACCGATGTTAAATATGATCATCAAAAATTACAAGCGATCTTGGATGCAATGAATGCAGGTTCTGATGAAGTTAAGAAAATCTATGGAATTAGCAACACGGGTACTGAAGATGCTATTTATCTTTTGACTGATGCCGTATTGGGGGGTGGTTTTACAGCACTTGTGACTGTACTTGATCAAAATAAGATGAAACGCGATTTTGACAAACGACTAGAAGAGAAACAATCTGCTGCAGGCGCAAGTCTTGGAGGTGGCTGGTCGCTTTTTAGCGCGAGTGCCAATTTTCAAAGCTCTTCCGGAAGTGCTGCTCAAAGTGAAAATGACAAGGTTGCAAATTTTGCGACTACAAAAATCAATATTGAAATTTTTTCGGAAGGTGCGATCCCAAATTTTAATCGGCATCTCATGCAAAAAGAGATCATGAAACATATTAATCTTAATCCTGCAGCCTTTGAAATCAGCATGCGAGATGAAGAAGAAGCAAACGACCTTGTCAATGCAAAATCTGCTCAAGATAAACTTAAAGCTAATATTAAAAGAGAAATGAGGATGCAAAATGCAGGCGTTGCAGCGATGAATGCTTGTCGCGGTTTGACTTCAGAAACGAAAAGTCAAAATGTCCATACTCTGGAAAGCGTTCTAGAGGCTTATGAAAGCTTTACAGAACAGATGAAAGATAAGGATTGTGGAGTACCCGTGGGTTTTAACTACCGCATCTTAACAAAGAGCGCCATTGAAAAAATCTTAAATGTAAACCAAGCAGTCAACCTTGCCGGACCTGCAAATTAAACTGCAAGCAGCTGCTGCAGATAGCGAAAAAAGTGGTAAAAAATGATTAGTCAAAGCAACTTATTTCCAATGTATCCGGGCTATGCGCTCGGATGCATTATCGAAGAACCAGATTATATGGTGCCTTTCCTAAAGAAACAGATGATGGCCTTTGCAGATGAAATAAAGAAAGCTGAATTTGACAAACAAACAATGTTAGAGAGTGAAGATTTTAAAGCCTTAGAAAAAGAGGCAAAGCAAAATCAACTGAACCCAAAAAATCAAGAGATCGGTTTAAAAAAACGGCGATTTGAAGACATTGCAAAGAGGTTGCAAGAGTTTTGTCAAAGGGAAGTAGATTTTTCCCTTCAAGAACACTTGCCGATCGATTTTACGCAGACTATGGTTGTCGATTACAACCACGCCTTTGAATCTGAGAGGTCTTATCATCTTTTTGTTGATGACGATAATACCCCGCGTCATCAGGTTGATAGATTTATTTCTCAGCTTTTTTTACAAGGTTCTCCCGCATCTGCTCTTCCTCCCGGGGTGGTGGATTCATTAGTCGAAGATGCTCTGTCCATGCGCAAAACAGGCGTTAAGATATCTTTTGTGGGATCTGTCATCACTCTTCAACGCGTGCGCACATTTGATCGTATTGCGATTCGGGGAGAGGCAATTTCACAGAAGTTGAGGGATAATTGCCATAAATATTATGTACTGACTCAGGTGGTATTAGGGGCTGTATTTGTAGGTCTTGGTAAACATATTACCGGAAGTGGCGATCCTAAAGGGGGCCCTCTTACTGAATCTAAGATGACGGATATGCACGTGACGTCGTTTTATAGTCAAGGGGTTATTCCTGAGGCAAATGAAAGTGTAGAAGATATCAACATGTATCAAGTGTATAGTCGATGGAAAAAAAGTCTTATGGAAAATAAGAGCTCCGGTTTTCCGATCGCCGTATACTTTAGAAAGTTGACCGATCTTTTTGATGAGCAAGGAATTCCTCATTCTCAAACTCCTTCAGGTTCAGGGCAAACGCAGGCAATCACTAAAGTCCCCATCAAATGAATGGATAGGGACTTTGATGACACTTCAACAAGTAACCAATTCTTGTGACTCATGCATTGTAGAAGAGAAATCGGTCGATCCCAACTCCCAGTTTACCGGCATTCAAAAACACGTAGGTCTATTCAACGATCATTTTCAGAGGAGATCAATACAGGTTCCCTTTCATCCAGGGTTGGCTCTTGGATCAGTTGTGCGCATCGATCATTTGGAAGGCATGCAATGCGCTGCCGACGCAAAGGCAATAATAAAGCGTTTAGAAGAGCAAATTCGTTCCGATGAACAAGAAATCATTCATTTATCTGAGAGGGACATATCTAAAGATGATTTAATGAGATCAAAGCTCCTACCATCTCTTTTGAACCGCATTCAAATGTTGACCAAACAATTAGGGTGTGCCTATCAGCTACCCCCAGCCCGCCCTTTTTTTCATCAGAGTATTGAATCTCCAATTGATTTAGCAAGGTCACAAATGGTGAATAAACCTTTAAGCTTTGATAGCTTGAGATTTCATTCCTACTACGTTCGATCGGAGGAAGACGTTGTTGTTTTGGAGAAACAATTAGCCTCTATACATCCACTTGTTGAATCATTAGAGCAATTATCGTATTTGGAACTTACCCAAGTATTTCAACGCTTAAGAGAGATCCAAAGAGAGAAACAATCTTTTGGCACTTTCTTGATCTACGCCATTGCTACCAAGCGAAATGTCAGATCATTTGCAAATATCCAATACGCACAAGAGAAATTGTGCGCTATTTATCAGGTGATGGATTCGGGAAGTCAAGAAGAAAAAAAAATTCATGGGATATCTGAAATACATGGTGAGCTAGTGATTTGTCTTTTAACGCAGGCTGTGATGGGAGGGGAATTTGCCGGATTTGTGACTTTGTTAAAAAAGGAAGAAAGTGCATTCACGGAACTTGCAAATGTGCAAGACCTTTCTACGCTTCAAAGTCGCTTGAAAGACATTTCAGAAAAAGATTTGAAAATTGAGATTTATTCTCATGGCGCTATTCCCTATTTGAAGAGCAATAGGTTACATCATAAGCAATCCTTGACAGTCGATAGTGTTTTTGAAGCCTATCGCAGTTTTGTTAAGCAAATGGCAGAAGATGAGAGTGCAGGAATTCCATTTGGGTTTCATTATGAAATTTTGACAAAAAACGATATAAAAAAATTACTCAGCTCTTAGCCCTCAACTCTTAGCCCTCAACTCTTAGCCTTCGTGACTTGCATTATAAATATTGATTAAGTCCATGGCATAATCCTAAAAACGGCAGTTGGAGACGGCAAGTTGACGTAATCTTTTGAGCTATTATCGTTTCTGGCGGGGATCGCCTTCAGCATTAGGGAATGTCGATCCCCGCCAGAAGCGATTCTAACTCAAAATCTTACATCACTTCGCCATCTCGAACTGCC
>JABDAE010000152.1 GCA_013289325.1 Chlamydiota bacterium | reverse complement strand
AATGCATAAGGGTGGCAAAATCTCGATTAGCAAGAGATGATAGCCCATCTTGTTTGGCAAAGGCCACCACGGCCTCGTATCTTCTTTGGAATTTATCAATGCTGTTTTGTAGAGTTTGGTGGGGATCTAGTTTGCAAAAGACTGCAAGGCTTATGGCCGCTTGCAAAAGATCTCCCACTTCTTCTTGCAGATGCACCTCATCGCCCTTCTCAAACGCTTCCTTGATCTCCTTGCATTCGCTTGTAATTTGATCGATGAGTTGGTCCAATGTTTCCCAATAAAAGCCAAAGTCTTTACAGGTGAGCTCTTGCTCTTCGACTCGTTTTAAAAGGTCAGTTGTGACGTGGCTTTTAGGGCTCATGGGTATCCTCATTGGGCATCTTGTTTTTTATTAGATTCTTCTTATTGTAAGGCGTTGGAAATCCCGAATAGTTTTGCTTCTAATTTAGGATTTTCCCCCATGATTAATAAATGGTAATCTTCGGGGCGACGCTGCTGCTTCAATGGGAACAAACGGCTGCAAGTATCGCGCAAACTAAAGTCAAGATCTGCAACTAATACAGCCGGTTCAGATCGAGGCGCTTGAGCTAGAATAACACCATTTGGCGCCGCAATAAAACTGCTGCCATAAAGCGTTAAGTACTGTTCATTGCCTTGGACATCTTGCCCCATACTCTCTTTGCCTATGCGATTAACAGCTACTACAAAGCAATTATTGTTAATGGCGTGAGCCACCTGTGAAATTTCCCACATTTTTTGACTATCAAAACAAGGCTCGGTGGGTTCCCCCCCAATTGCCGTAGGATACACAATCACATCGACACCTTTTAATCCATAGATGCGAGCTAATTCGGGAAACCATTGATCATAACATGTAGGCGTTGCCACTTTGTATCCCGCAACATCATGTAGCAAATATTCAGGATCGCCTGGCGTAAAGGAGAAGGTTTCATTATACCCTTGCCCACTTGGAATATGTTGTTTTCTTGTTTTTCCAACGATAGACCCATCGGGATCGACTGTTAATGCTGTATTGTAACAATTGCCGTATTCACCTTTTTCTACTAAGGAGATAATGATATAAATACCAAGTTTTTTTGCGATACGGCTTGCAAATTGGTAGCTTTGACCTGTTTGAATGTCTTCGATATAGGCTTTTGGGCTCACATCCGGTTTTGAACAAAAATAGGGGCTTAAAGTCAATTCTTGAAGACAAACCAAAGTAGCCCCTTGCTTTGCTGCTTGTATGATGCCTTCTTCTAGTTTAGCTCTATGTTCTTCTGGATCTTGATACCACTGTTGCTGGACCACTCCAACCCTCAATATTGTCTCGTTTGAAATCGCAGCTGTACAGGCTGCGCAAGTTAGGAGAGCTAGTATGTAGTTTTTCATTAGATTACTTCTTATTTAGCTGGTTTTAGATTCAATATGATGAGAGCTTTCATCAAGAATTTCTTCCTCTTCTATTAGAGGGCTAATCTGACATAGCGCAAGAGTGATCGCGCTAATCAGTTTGGGTGTTAAAACTTTGTCAGCAATCCCTTTATCATTACACGAGGCTTCAACGAAATCGAAATCTTCCCAGGGGATTTTCCAACCAGAGGCTTCAGATTGCATAAGGGCTTTTAAAGGTATATCTGATCCTATTTCATCTGCGCTGTAGGAAAAATCTTTATTCGGGCCAATCAATCTCACAGCAGCTGTAAAACATTCAACCCAATGAGGGTCGCTTTTAGGGGGATTAAAAGTCTCAGAGGCCCTTCTTCGAAACACTTTAGGTTGTAAAAAAGTGTCAGAAGCTCTTCTCACAAAAGAGCGAGGTTTTATCTCTTCTTCAACCTGCTTGATCCCGCTTTCGATCGCGACATATAGATGCCAAGTTTTCTCTCCCTTGTCCTCTTCAGGGTTAAACATTAATTGAACGAGTTGATTAATCCTCTCCATTGCCCTTTGTGTGGTCATTTTCTGCGTATTTGGATAGGGAAGAGTGATCTGAATCTTTTCTGCAAAAGGTGTGTCGTCAGATGTGTTTGTTATCGTCTTTCCAAGAAAAATGGCAGACTTTCTTACCCAGAGATTTGCAGCCTGCACTGCTGTCTTAATTTTTAATTTGTTAGTCGATGCAACATGGATATTTACGATCGTCGTACCAGATACGCTAGGAGCAACTGATGCCATCTAATGCCTCTTTGGTCTAATGTCTTTAAGTACTTGTAGATCATAATCTCCTGCTTTGATAGAAAAAATCTTAAAAATCAAAGACTCAAGTGTTACAAAGAAGTGAACCTTTCGCAAAAGAGGATTGAGCCACCCAGTCGTTATGCAATAATAAGTGTCAAATGGGTCCCTATGATGTACACTATGGTGTTGTGGAGATAAAATGATGCGAAAGCGTTGCAAAAATCTAACCCATTTTGGCGGCGGCTTAGATTGATATGCCCATTTATGAATTTGATTTGTAAAGGCTGCAAAACATCCTAAAGAGAAGATAAAACTGCTAATAAAGAAATTCAAAGGAGGGGAGCTAGCGATAGGCTCAAATAGTAAGTATCCCCCCATCATCAAAGAGGGAAGAATCCCCGTATCTCCATTGGTAATTATGAAATTATGGTGCGCTATTTTTTGAGGATAAAGATGGTGCTCTCTAAAGGGAAAAATGTATTGCGTCCCAAAAAAAGGGGTTGTATGGCAGCCATAACGATCGAAAAACCAATGGACGATGCCTGACGCAAAGTCAGCCGTTGCCATTGCAAGGACAAGGGACAAGATCAATAGGGGAGTAGCAATGATAAGGCTTAAAGGGTGCCGTAGGATGTGCAGGGCGAGAAGGGAGGCCACCGTGCAAAAAATGATGAAACTGGCAAGAGAGATATAAAACTCATACCGATTATGACCCTCTTCTACTTGTTGCATTGCTATTTTCTCCTTAAATTTTTCGAAAGCAAAAGAAGGCTCTATGCCACTTAAGCCCATATTTTTCTTTAAATTTTTTTGCTCAAATCATTTAAAAAGTGTTCTTGGGCTTAGAAGATGCCTTTGGACTGGAAGCTGTTTGACTTGCATCTCTTTGACTACCTTCTCTTTGACTACCTTCTCTTTGACCACCCTCTCTTGGACTAGATGTTCTTGGACTTGCAGCTCTTGGACTAGAAGCACTCCCTTGTGCACTTTGAGCCTGTCTTTCCTTTCTATCTTGTCTCAATTGTTGTAACCTTTCGCGACTATTTGCTCGCGATAACGGCTGTGGACTTTGACTTCGCCCGTGTGGGCTTTGAGGCCTTTCTTGACGTTTTTCATGTAGGCGTCGGGCTATTCCATCGCAATGTATGATATTATAATTCACAAAGTCGTGTTCAAAAGAGGAGGCTTTAACCTCTAACATCGCAAATAGTTCTTTTATTTTTTCAGATAGCGGCGTTAATCTTTGTAGGACTTTAAGCTTTGGTCTAATATCGCGATAATAGGAGACTAAAGGGATTGTTTCGTTATCCCTTACAAGTCTTGGTGAAGACAACAGATCATAATTGTCTACCTCTTGTGTTTGAAAAGGAGCAAGCCTTGGCACCATCGGTGAATTGGAAGAAGATCCTGTCTGTACCAGTCCAGACTTAGGTGATGAAACTGACCTTTGCACTGGCTGCGTAGCAGATTGTATTGACGCGCGCATTGTGTTGGCCTGATTTTCAAAATCTAGAAATAGCCCATAGATCTGATTGCAAGTGTCAAATAGATCTTGAGCGGAAGCAATCGCCTCCTTTTCATTCGGATCTTCGTGACAGGAAGTATCAAGGAGCTCGATAAAATCGATTGCCTCTTTTGCATATGGATCGTATGCACTTTGTTTAGTTGTCGTATTAGATTCCATAAAATCCTCTGCATCGTGAGCTTCTTTTAGGCGACTGTTTGGCAAAAGTTGCATAAGGGAGTTTTGACGCATATACTCAACTAGCTTTTGATTAAATGAATTGTCATTATTATGAAGTATGTCTTGAGTAAGGTGTGAGGGCTTATTTTTTAAAGCATTAGTCATACTGAAAAATAATTGACTCCTTAACTCAACTTTTAACGTTCTCCACTGTTCGGCAAAGACATCTGTCACAATAGCTAAAAAGAAATGCCTTAATGATAAATCAGGGGCTCGATATACACGGGACTCTAGATGTTTGAGCCAAAGGCTATTGGTCGTCTCCCAATCCAAACCGGTTACATGCTTTTGTTCAGACCCTGTCGTTGTATAGTGTAAGAGCACCTTAGCTTCTCCAACCAATTGAGTCGGATTCACGACTTCTTCAGTTCTTCTTGCCGGTACATATATATAACTTACATTAGAATAGCTGTGTCCTGTAATCATGTTTGCCTCTCTTTTTTCTTTGCTAAAAATCAAATTGTGAAATTGTTTCGGTATAAATGCAACTTAAAATGTATTCCCACTAAAACGTATTCATCGAGCGGATCAAAGCCCCAATTGGCTTAATGCCAATACTTTTGCCATGGAAAAGTAGATAAGAAGGGGCAAGAGTTGGGTCGAACTTTTCCCAGAATTTATACTTGCCGTGCAAGCGAAAAATTTTTTTTGCAACGTGGAAAATAAAGCGGGTGACCTTAATTGAAGTCTGACTTGGCCCTAAGATTTCACCGAGTGTGTCGCAAGGCACAGAGCCGCATGTGAGATGGTGGCACCCCTCGTTTTTAAGGGTGTCGATTGCCGTGATGACAAGAATCTCCGGAACTCCTCCTGGAGCATTGGGAGTGATCATCAAGTGATTAAGGAGCCACCCTTGCCTTTTTTGAAGGCGATTGAGCATGACCACGCCGACAATTTCATCCCCCTTTTTAGCATAAAACCATCTTTTTCCAGGGCGATTGGAAAATAGGCTCACTGATGCCATGTAAATTTGAGGACCCTTTTTTTCTTTCAACCACAAGTCTGCGACAGTTTCCATTTTAGATTCTATGTTTAAATCCCCTTCGACATATTCTAAACAGCTAACACCCTCTTTTTCTGCATGTCTCACTTTTCGTCTTACAAGGCTTGCGTTATTTCCTGTCAATTTGCGCGGGTCGTGGTGAGGATCGATTACAATCTCTTGGCCAAACTCAATGCGTGCCAAATAGCCGTGTTGACTTGCAAATTTTGCAAAGGGTTCTGAGGCGATATTATAGACAATTTTTAGCCTTTTCTCTTTGCACCACGTCTCAAATGCTTTCATGAGCGCTAAAGTGTCGCTATCAGCGCATACCGGATCTCCAAAGACCACAGCACAACCAAAGTGGATTTTATAGCCAAGAAGTCCATCGATTTCAGGGACTTTAAATATAAGCGTGGAAGGGTCTAGGACGGCGTTGGTAGTCGGACCTCCGAGG
>JABDAE010000151.1 GCA_013289325.1 Chlamydiota bacterium | reverse complement strand
TCAGTAGTCTTTCCCCTTTGCAGAAAGACTACTGACCCCATTGTTTTTCCTTTCCTTTAATTACTCAAGAAGTCTAATGTAAAATATCGCAACCAGGCAGGGCTGCTTTAAGGTTATTGATCATTGCCGAGTTGATATTTGCATTTTTGATCCCTTTTAAATCCAGCTTCTTTAGATTTGTCATAGCAAACAGCGTGTTAAAGCTCTCTATGGAAAGGGTTGAGCCCGCCAGTGACAATGATTCAATAGAGGTTGGAAGCAGATTAAAATCGGCCTTAGTCATGTTGGTGCTGCCTAGGGAAAGTTCTTTGATGTTAATTAAAGACCCTAATTTCTTTAAAGCTGCTGCAGAAATACTTGTAGAGCTGATGTCTAGAATTCTCAATTGTTGTAATTGCATAATCTCTGCAATATCGCCACCGGTGATATTAGAGTTTTTTAGCGATAAATGAGTGAGGTTTGGTGCAAAAATGGAGAATTTAGCTCCTTTGGCGTTGCAGGCATCGAGGATGAGAATTTCTAGGTCAGGCAAACTCGTGTATTGCATTTGCTCGATGTTTTCAGCTGTCAATTTTCGATGGCTGATATTCAATCTTTTGAGGGATTTAAAGTTCATAAACTCACGAAAATCAAGCCCATATATCTCAGTACCCCTAGGGGCAAAATTTAGGTCTTTTAGATTTGGAAGAGTGGATAAAATTCCAATGATAGATCCCTCTTTATAATAAGGGTCTAGTTGACCTAAAAATAAAGTCTCAAGGCTGTTTAACCCTGTTAATAACAAATATGTGTTTTGAGGCAGGGTTGATCCCGATAAATTCAACATTTTGAGATTAGGCGCAAAGCGTGAAAAATCAATTACAAATTCGTCATCATAATAGTCACTTACATAAGGAAGCTGGAAATTGTTAAAATTGAAATTTTCAAGACTGTTTAGCGAAATTTCTAAAGTATCAACGGATTTAAAACCGTTGCCACCTCCATGATCTATAGTCAACGTCTTAATCGATTGTAAAGTCTTGAGACCAACCAGATTCTTGTGGATTTTCGATAAGGTGAGAAATTCTAGATGAGGAGCAAAATTCTCTGAAAAAATCACCTGATTAACATTTGTAATATTGAGGGCTTTTAGATAAGGAGCAAAACTCTCAGGAAAAAGAATGAGAATGCTTGACAAGCCTGATATTGTAAGGGATTCTAGATTAGGAGCAAAGGCCTCTGAGAAAGGAAAATTAAAGTGTTGAAGATCGAGCTTTTTTAGTCTTGGAAAGACATTTCCAAATAAGGCATCCTCCATGCGTTTGGCGGTGTCTTTAAAAGAATATGAATATTCTAATAAATATCCTCCTTCATTGAGAAAGGTGAGCTTTTCAAGGGTATTTTGAGCTTCTTGGAGTGTTGCAATAATTTGATTAGCCGTTGCATTTAAGTGTTGTAGAGATGGAAATTTAGGAAGATGTAACTCTAATTCTAAGGAGGGAAGATGATCGTCATCTTTTTTAATATTTTGATCCGATGCGATCAGATTAGACCATACAAAAAACATCAAAAATAAAGAAACAAATTTTATTTTCATTTCAAATCTATTATGCAATAATAAAATTATTATTCTATTTCATTTGTTAATAAAAATCAATGTGTTTTTTATGTGTTTTTTATGTATGTTAGCGTAAAATAGAAACTTCCGCTTTTTAACCTAGAAACGGCAGTTGGAGACGGCAACTTAACGCAATCTCTTGAACCAGAATCATTTGCAATGGGGTGGTCCTTCACCATTTGGGAATGTCCCACCCCATTGCAAAGTGATCCTAATTCAAGATCTTGCATTAATTTGCCATCTCGAACTGCCGTTTCTAGGTTTAATCGATTTTTTTGATAAAAAAATCCTTTGACAAGGAGGATTTTCTATGGAGGAGGTAGTGCAAATGTCACATAAGGAACTTTTTAGACATTTGTCTTAAAAGGAGGCTTTTTCCTATACGAACAAGCATTGGTCTTACAAACGAAAAAGGGGCTCATTGTCATCACGGGTTGCGCTCATCCGGGGATTGTGCATCTGTTAGAGGTTGCGCAAAAAAAGTTTCAGCAACCGATTCATCTGGTGATGGGAGGCTTTCATTTATTTGAAGAAAAGCAAGATCAAATCGATGAGATTATACATAAATTCAAAACTCTACCTGTCCAAATTGCTGCGCCTTGCCATTGTTCTGGAGAGCTTGCCATTGCCCGGTTTAAAGAGGCTTTTCAAGATCGCTTTATGCACATTGGAACGGGTACGGTATTGACACTTAATGATGCGCAACTTGGACGCTGATTGGTGCCCTTAAAAAAGTAATAGCACAACCCCAAGAGCTGCCATTCCAAAATCTTCTATTAATGAGACTGAAGTAAGAGGGACCTTTAATAGGTTGCCAAGGCATGCGCATTGAATCTCTTTTCCCTCGCGTTTACTTAAAACCACACCAAAGCCGCTAATCGTCATGATAACGATTTCAAGAAGAAGAATGAAAGTGACTGCAAATGATGCAAGCATTGCAAGGGCAAAAAAAAGTTCGACAAAAGGGTAGATGTAGCCGTAAATGGGCCATCTTTTTGCGACTAAATCATATTCCTTATAACTTGTAGCAAAGGCCTTTAAATCGAGAAATTTAAAGCCTGAAAAGGCCAGGAAAAAACCAATCATGAAGGATTCAAAGAACTTTCGGATCGAAAATGGATGCAACGCAGCAGCAAGGCTTGCCAATGCAATTAAAGCGATGATGATAATTAAAGGCGTATAGTCACTTTTTTCTTCTATTTTGTTATGATGCGATGAGCAGCATGCACTTTCTTTCATAGAGAAATCCTTATTCCATCTTCATTGATTCCAGCTTCAGGGACTATTTCAATTGCCTCAGCCATAAAAGACAAAGGCTCTTTTAAGAGAATATCTTTTACAATCATTTCCCTCTCCTGCATCGAATGATTCCCATATAAAAGGCTAATATGAGGCATAAAAACATGATTGGACATGCCGAAAATCTCTTTTGCTAAGAGATTAGCTTCAAGTAGTTTTGCGCTCGATTTAACTCTTACAAAGACATTTTGGTAGTAAGTAGTGCTAAAGGAAATCCCTTGTAAGTCAATGGGAAAGGGGGTTAATTGCTTTACCAATTGATTAGTTTTTTCTATTGCTTCTTCTTTTACTGCACTAAAACTTCCAAGTAGCGTCATGTGAGGCTTAAATAATGGGCCTGCAAATTTTTCACTTAAATGATGAACCCAATCTTGCAAAACAGTGTCGATCTGTCCTGTAGGCCTAATCCAAAGGGAATATTTTTTTTTCATATCGACTTAACCAAATTTAACCCTTAAAACCCACTAAGTCTAAAACCGACATTTCACAACTTGCTGCCCTTTTAGGATTATTCGCTAACCCAGCAAGATTTGTGTCAGAAGAGGGTTTTTTTGGTTTACTTGACGTACTACCCATTGAAGTTGATCTGTGGGGTTCTGTTTCCCCATCATTTTGCAACGCTTTATTTATGCATATCTCGGCTTTTTTTAAATAAAGGCAGGCGTCAGATAAAGCATCTTCACCACTAGGTAAACGGCATGGAGAGCTTAATCTAGGACTTGTGATCGGTCCTTCCTTCTGGAGCATTGTGATGGCCGCCTCAATTAATTTTCCTGCAGCAAGGATTTTTGCTTTCCTTTCAATTAAGCTGCCCTTACTTAAGGAAAAAGAAGAGGTTGAATTGTCATCTCGCAGATCAGAATGACCAACAGGAGCTGCCATATTTCCATCCTTTTGTGAATACTTTCGGTATATCACAGCTCTGTATATTGTAAAATATTTTTTTTAATCAAGTGGAAATAGGTTATGCAATGGGTCTATTTGATGCAAAGAATGTAATGCCTACCCTCTGGATCCTAGCTTCACCATGAACTCAACTAAAGCTGTATAATCACCTCTATCTGCACTCTTAAGTGTCAGAATATAATCTTTTCGCACCACACCTTCTTGATTTAAATGATTTGGCCATATGGGATATGGGCATCTGAAAGCCAAAAGAAAGCGATCGGAGACTAGCCGCGAAAAGCGACCATTCCCATTTTCAAAAGGATGAATAAAAACCAATCGGTGATGAATTCGTGCAGCCATTTCCACAAAAGTAAGGTCCACGGGATGTTCTAACCAAGAGAGCACTTCAAGGCAAAGTTCCGCTAATCGAATAGGGAGTAAGCTAGGATGTATACCAGGTATAGTAATAGACTTTCGGTATGTTCCAGCCCAATCCCACACATCTCCAAACATGGCTCGATGAATAGCTTTTAATTCCGATATGTGAAACCAATTATTTGGATTGCTGACTGATCCTCTGAGGTATTTTCGTTGGGCAATCATGATATTTTCCGCTTCCACTCTGTTTAGATCATGCGAATCACGAACCCACAGGGGGATGAGGCCACTGCAATCAGATATAGGAGTAGCTCCCACTGGAAATTCAAATCGGTTTTTCATGAGATCCTATTCTTCCCATAACTTAACGTTTGGTCCATGAAGAAGATGCTCTTCTTCCTGTTTTATTAGTTCTTCAAGAAACCGCTGATCTGGCTGCTGATCTTCTAAATTCATCGTGCCTTTCAGGTAGCGCACTTGATTTTCAGCTACTTTTTTGGCTTGCTTACGCCTTATAACATTAATTGAATCTCGCAGTAAAGGAACGATTACAAGATCGCATAAAATTGCGTTTAATATTTTATTTAAAGTCGAAAGAGTTACATCACTTTTTCCTTGTTCGATGCGAGAAACTGTAGATTGAGGCACTCTGGCACGTTTAGCTACGGCTTTCTGTGACATTCCCAATTGTAGACGAATAGACTTAATAAGGGCTCCCACTGAAAGGCCTCTAGTGGCTACACTTACTGTCTTTGCCGCTTGTATTATTTCATCAATAAGAAGTTTTTCCGAAGGGGAAGTCGATTTCATAACTGTACCTCATGTTTTTATGATAGCATAGATGACATATAATTTTCAATATGTTATGCTATATAGGCATATTTTTTCTTGTAAAATATATCATAGAAGATATAAATTTGGGAATCTGTAAAAGGATGTGAGGGTTATACCAGTCAGCTATTTTCTTCCCTCTCATAAGACGAAAGTCAATAGACATAATATAATCGTAACAAGGGTTTGAAACAGCTTGCATAAATCTACACATATATGATACTATCTACTCAAATGAGTAGATTTATTAAGATCGGTGAAGCCGCAAAGATTTTAGGTGTCAGCGTTCAAACCATAAGAAGATGGGAAGAAACAGGATACCTCTTGCCAGATCGAAAATCTGAAGGTAAAACAAGATATTATAAGCTTGACAGGCTGACTC
>JABDAE010000150.1 GCA_013289325.1 Chlamydiota bacterium | reverse complement strand
CAATACAAGAGAGAAAAACAACGGAATTTCAACGGAGTAGCCGATTTGCCTTCGTTGAAATAGATTGCTCTCAATGGCCAATATTTCCTGGAAAAAAACGGCTGTTCCCTATAGACTCTTGGCAATTTAGGTTGATTGAGAGCCATTAAAAGAATTGGTGGGAAGTGACTGAGGAGGACTGAAAATCCTTGTGTCGCTGGTTCGATTCCAGTTCTGGCCAAACCTTAAGCAGAAATAATTTGCGTTATTTCTGCTTTTTTTTAAAAAAATTGCCGAACTTTTGCCAGAGTTCATCATTAGACTCTGTGACATCCAAGATATTAGTTGCAAGAAAAAAAATCGGGCACGGACACGAATTTACTACCCCGTGAACGCGTACTTCAAAATCTTTTATTTGCATCGAATAGATTTTACAAACGCCCTCCAACTAAACTCTGAACAACTAGACTTCCTAATTCTTTACCAGCGGCAGTCCCTACTGCTTTTGCAACATTCCCTGAAGTGGAACCTTGGGGTTGTGGAGATGAAGTTGGACGTCTATCGACCTTGAATGCTAGCTGCTTAATTTGATTCGATTGTTGCCGCAATAATTGCTCTGTTTCATGTTGACGAGATTCTTGCTGTATTCTAGTCAAGCACTCACTTTTCCAAATAATGATAACATCTTCTAGTTGTAGATCAAATACTTCTTGGGTAGAATGAAATCTGACGCACGTTTCCAAAATTCTATTTGCTAGATTGACCCTATCTTGATAATACTCATCTCTCATGATGTTATTAAAATTTTCAAAGGCGCTTTTTTCCAATAAAAATCTCTTGATTTTGACACTAATTGGCGTTACAATACTATCAGAAAGCGCATGCACACCTTTTAATTGTGTCACTACGCGAGTCACAATAAAGTCTGCAGCAGGTTCATTGAATTGCCTATTTTCTTGTTTGAGATGTTCTACCCTAGCTAGCTCCATTTGCCGCTTGGTTACAACTACAGCATTTTCAACTTGAGTTACAAACAGATCCCATGGAGTGCCAGGAGTTCTTACATTTGAGTCACGGGGATAATGGGCATCTAGTCTAAAAAGGGTAAACATAATCTCGGCAATTTGTTCATTGACATGAACTAGTCTTGTTGCTGCTGTAAAATCGGGCCCAGGATAGACACCACCACCACCTAAACAGCCACAACATTGTGATTTTGATTTTCTCCATTGTCTAAAATCATTTTCTAGTTCGCTATCCAGTCTATTTCTTTCATTTGTCAATCCTACAAGTCCTATTAATTGCGAAAATATTGCCAAATCAGCGGTTTTTGATACATAGATGCTGACTTTGCGGGGACTCGAGTTATCTGGTGGAGTGATTGCTAAACTTTCCCATAAAACTGTTGGTTGGTTTCTTAAATTATAAAATGAATAACTATATGTAAACATTTCGCGCTGTCCCCAGCAATTCCCGCTGAGCATTTCCCCCTAGCATATTAAAATTTCATTTCGTAAACTTTGCTTAAATTTCACCCCCCCAAGAAGCCTTGTATAATGCCGCTAACTGGATGGGAATGGTCAGATACTGAAGCAAAATTTGACGCAAAGACGCAAAGGATCGCAAAGAAAATGGAAGATGAACTTTCCTACAAAATAATTGGCGCTGCAATTGAAGTTCACAAGATATTGGGAGGACCCGGGTTACTCGAAGGAATTTATGAAAGCTGTCTTTGTCAAGAACTGGTTCTCCGCGGGCTGAAGGTTCAGAGACAGGTAGCTGTTCCTATTATATATAAGGGAAAGGTGGTTAGAGACCCTCTTATTATAGATATTCTTGTGGAAGACACCCTAATAGTAGAAGTCAAGGCTACAGAAAAGGATTGTCCACTTTACAAAGTTCAACTTCTAACATATTTGAGACTGACTAACCTTAAGTTAGGAATGTTGATCAATTTTGGGAGGGAGAGTATCAAAGAGGGAATCAGCAGAGTTGTAAATGGTTTATAGCGCATTTTTCTTAGGGTGCTTGTCCTTGACAATCCCCCCTTTGCGAACCTTTGCAACTTTGCGCCTTTGCGTTTAATGCTTTAGGGATCCAAACACACATGTCTACATTCAGAAAACAGCTAAGTGCTCCTGGTTTGCTTTCGATCGTTCACAATGCCTTCTTAAAGGTTCCAGATCCAGGTACATTTACAAAAAATGTGACGATTTCCATTACAGATCACCTCATGTCAGGGCTTGCTATTTTTGGTTTAAAATGCCCGTCCTTACTACATTATGACAAAAAGCGTTTTGACGAGACGGTGGCAGCTAATCTCCGTGATCTTTATCACGTTACACATCCTCCCTGTGATACATACTTACGAGAGAGATTGGATCTTGTTGATCCAGTACATATTCGACCTGCCTTTAAAAAGGTTTTTGCAACCTTTCAAAGAGGAAAAGGGCTTGAAGAGTTTGTATACATAGATGGGTGTGTCGTTATATCAGGAGATGGAACGGGTCAATTTTCATCAGGGAGTGTTTGTTGCCCACACTGCTGTGTAAAAGAGCATCAAAATGGGAAAAAAACCTATTACCATCAAATGTTTGGGGCTTGCATCGTGCATCCCGAAAAAAAGAATGTAATCCCTTTATGTCCTGAAGCTATCTTGAATCAAGATGGTGCTTCCAAGAACGATTGCGAGAGAAATGCATGTAAGCGATTTCTTGAACACTTTAGAAGAGAGCACCCACATCTTAAGGCTATACTTGTAGAAGATGGGCTAAGCTCTACCGCACCTCATATACGTATGATCAATGAATTTGATTTAAAATATATACTCGGAGCAAAGCCTGGTGATCACCAATTTCTATTCGAACAGTTGGACGCGGACGACGAAACGGTCTATCACGACATTAAAACTGCGGATGGATATTACCACCAGTACAGATTTCTTAATGGGGCGGTGCTCAATAAGTCCAATCCAGACCTGAAAGTCAATGCTATGGAGTATAGGCAAACAGATCCTAAAGGTAAGGAAACAACTTTTTCGTGGGTTACCAACATTTCAATATCAATAGATAATGTAGAGAAAATCGTTAAAGCAGGGAGAGCTAGATGGAAAATTGAGAACGAGGCCTTCAACACGCTAAAAAATTTGGGATATAATTTTGAACACAACTACGGGCATGGAAAGAAATATCTGTCCACCGTTTTGTGTCTTTTAATGATGCTAGGTTTTCTGATTGATCAGGTTCAGGAAATTTGTTGCTCATTATTTCAACAATGTAAAAAATTTTCAGGAACTTATCGAGATCTTTGGTCTACGATGCGGACGCTCTTTCATTACGTGCAGTTGGGTAATTGGGAGAATTTTTACATGATGATCGGTAAAAAGAAGGTCTTAAATTCATCCTGATCGATAAAATCCCAGAAACCTGATTTTTTTAGCGTGCCACAATACTTTTTGACGATTAAAAACATTTTTGTGCTACACCCATTCGGAATGTAGCTGGTAGACTATTTCGATGGGTCTAAAAGTTATATTCTTTTCTTGGCGGGAATAGCTGTGCTGTCCCTAATTTTATATTTATTTGGGTATAAACTCATGCCAGCAGAATATGCTGTAAAAAATTTAGCTGCAAGAAAAATCAGGCATGAGTAATCGACTATGTCGAGAATGTGCACTAATTTTTTGTATATAATGATTATCTGTTTGCTGTTAATAGACATAATGTAATCGCGCTTCCTTAATCAAGGAGGCGTAAGTGAAGCCAAAAAAAAGGCTTACTCCCAAAATCGGAGTATCTTACGATCTCCATTTAAACCCGAGGTCTAAAGCCTCAAAAAAATGGATTGCCCTGCCCACGTTGTCAAACTATCATCAAAAAAATTGTGCTAGCGCAGCGAGGGACCCATTTTTGCCCTCATTGCCAAGTTATCAAATAGCGTAAAGTACTTGTCTAGACAAAATAGAAAATGTATACAAGAAATGTCTATGTCTGGTATCATGGTAATAAGCAGGAGTTTATATGAAGGCATCTATTGTCGATCTACGTTATAAAATGAAGGATGTTTTATTGGCTTTGGATCGGAATGAAACCGTTCAAATTCTTTTTCATGGTAAACTTAAAGGCACGCTTATTCCCCCAAAAATAGAAACTAAGAAAGAAATTAAGGATCACCCATTTTTTGGGATGAATCGCGATGATAAAGAGTCGGTAGAGAGGATTATGGATGAATTGCGTGGGAGTCGTTATCATGCTCTTTGATACTGATATTTTGATATGGGTGCAGCGGGGAAACATCAAAGCATCAAAATAAAGACATACATGATTTGAATCTGTATGTCTTTGTACCATAACCCAATTTTTATATAACTAGCAAAGTTTTGTAAGCCATCCGTGTTCTGAGTAAGAAATATTTTTTGCAATACATTCTATTGCTTGTTTGTGCGCTGGTATTATATTCGATGGCAGCTGATCAATTGCAAAAAAACTCATGTCGTCGTGCTTTTCGGGTTCATTGTTTTGCGGTTTTGGCATAGCACTGATATCGGCCATAAAACATAGCGCCACTAAATCAGATTCAGATCCTTTCCGATGAAAAGTATGTACCAATTTAAAAGCACTTTCAGGGATTTGCAATCTCACTTATTCGTCTACTTCACGCTTTATCGCCTTTAAAGCGGGCTCACTTTGCTCCACTTTACCCCCTACTAAACCGTATAGTCCGTCAGCAAAGGTGGCATTATAACGGCGAAGCAATAACACCTCGTTATTTTTACTCAAAAATGCAAGAGCATATATATTTGACGATCCTTATGAACGCCATGCATCTTTTTGAACCGTCGCCAGCGCCCATGCCAACAGCTCCAGATGAAAGCCCCCCACCTTACTATGCCACAGAATCACCACAAGAGACTCAATAATGAATCGAACAGCCGCTCCCGCAAAAAAAAATCACAGGGTTTACCGCAGAGCCTTTAGAGGACGCCGAGTAAGCGCAGAGATTTTTTCTTAATGATCAAAGTTCTCTCCGCGATTCCTTAGCGCCCTTTGCGGCTCTGCGGTGAAATAAGTCTTTCAAACAGTTTTAGTCGACTTTGAAAATAGTGGATTTTCTTTGGATGCCAATGTCCTCATTGAATCTTGGGACCGGGATGGTTTAGAACGCTTAATTCGGTATTGTGCACGCCCTCCATTTGCAAGTGAAAATTTGCGATGGAATGGTCCTTTGTTAATATATCGTCTTCCAAAGCCTACCCATACCGGCCAGACTTTTGTGCAGATGATGCCACTAGAGTTTCTTGATAAGATCTCTGTTTTTGTTCCATCACCTCGAAAACATCGACGTCATTACCATGGTGTGTTTGCTCCCAACAGTCCTCTAAGAAAGAAGATAACAGCCAATGCACAAAAGAGACCGGA
>JABDAE010000149.1 GCA_013289325.1 Chlamydiota bacterium | reverse complement strand
AAAATATTTACATTTTAATTCTCGCGATGAGTGGAATTGCCATGATGCCGTTCATGGTACCGGCCACATTAAATGCTGCTGTAAGTCAAAAGGCAATTGAAAAGGCGCAAAAGGAAAAGGATAAATTTGATGCGCAATTGAAAAACGCAGAAAATACTGGCGGTGTTATATTTCCCCCAGTGAGTGCAAAATACAGCAAGGCAGTAGAGAGATTAGCAAAACAGGATAACCCAAAGGAATACAAACGACTTAAGCAGGAGGCTAAGAATGCTACTCTGCCTCTTTTGCTAACTGGATCTGAAACTTTAAGCAAAGAGCAACAAGCCCTCGTGAAACTGCATGAACTGGAAAGAATTGCAGAAAAAAAATATCTTAAGTAGTCATTATATCGATTTCTTATTGCATCTTTGCGAGACAACTTCACGGATTCAATTCTCTTCGTTCTCCAATTGCGAAATATCAACGCATCCTATACAATTACAATAGAAGAAAATTAAAAAAGAGCAGTTTTCATGGAAAAAATAAGCCCCCGAGTCGACATCGCTTTTAAAAAAATTTTCGGGGTTGAAGAAAACAAAGACCTTTTGATTTCGTTAATCAATTCTGTTGTAGGAAGTGATGATCAGGTTGCTGATTTAACTCTTCTGAACCCGTATAATCCTAAAAATTTTCGCCATGATAAACTATCAATCTTAGACATTAAAGCTAAGGGAACGAATGGAAACTGGTTTAATATCGAAATTCAGCTGAGTGATGAAGCTGATTACGACAAAAGAGCCTTATACTATTGGGCAAAGCTTTACACAGAGCAACTTCAAGTAGCTGACGACTATTCTCTCCTCTCTAAAGCCATTGGAATTCATATTCTCAATTTCACTTCTATTCCGAATGTGGAAAAATACCATAATGTTTTTCACATCACAGAAAAAGAGACAGGAAACCTGTATTTTAAAGATTTAGAATTGCACACAATCGAGCTAAGAAAATTTTCAGATTCTCGCGCTGAATTAGTTGATATTGTAGCTAAAATCAAAAATTCATTAGACGTATGGGTGGCGTTCCTAACCCGCCATGATCTCTTGAATAAAGAACAACTTCCTGCGGTACTCAATAGTCCCATTTTGGTAAAGGCTCTAAATGTCCTGGAAGTGATGAATTTTGGAGCGGAAGAAAGGGAAGCCTATGAAGAGCATCTCAAATGGTTTAGAATCGAAACAAATACTCTTAAAAAAAGTTTTAATGAAGGGCTAGAAGAGGGAAAAAAAACTATCGCACGTCACATGCTTGAAAATGGGATGGATGTTCACGCAGTCAGCCATTTAACAGGTCTTTCTCTCAATTTGGTTAGCTCTCTTATTCACTCGCCGGAGTTTACGAGTTAGAGCCTGTTCAATATCTATGTTGATGCCATCAAATTTTACTCTATACCCAAACAACCTGTTTTAGGTTTATTGCAATCTTATTGAAAACCGGCAAGGTTCTCCCTTTTAACATATCCTATTTTGATTTACCATGCGCTTATTTGTGATAAACTTATGAAAATTTGTGACAAGGAGGAAAGATGTCGGTCAATTCTGAAAATAATGGTGAAGTGGTGATGGGCCGCAAGGCAGAGATCATCGATGATTTTGTGAATTCCCTAGAGAAAAATGTTCAATTTAGAGGCGCTGTATTAGTGGAGGAAAATGGATCCACAATACTAAGAAAGGGGTATGGAGCAGCCAATAAAACGACAAAAAACACATATTCCACTGTGTTTCAGATTGGTTCGCTCACCAAACAATTCACGGCCGCTGCCATCTTGAAATTGTGTGAAATGGGGAAAATCAACTTAAACGATCCTATCAACACCTACATTTCCGATAAAGTCGAGCGCAGCCTATTCAATTTTTTTGATAAATGGAAAAACATTACAATTGGCAACCTATTATCACACACCTCGGGTATTCCCAATTACACAGAACGAGAGGACTATGACGTAGTCTGTAAACATATCACTGTGGATGACATTCTTAAATGGGCAAGGGATCAAAAATTAAACTTTACACCTGGTTCAGAGTTTGAATATTGCAATACAGGCTATACATTACTTGGGATCGTCATTGAAAAGCAAAGTGGAATTTCTTATGGGGAATTTCTGAAACAGCATATTTTTCTTCCAGCAGGCATGCATGACACAGGTGTTTATGATCAAACATATACCCCATCTCCTCTTGCAGCCACGGGCTACTGTTTTGATGATTCTGGAGAGCGTTTAATCGAAGATCATTCGGAAAACATTGTCGCGACATTCTCAGACGGGTCAGTTTATTCTACGGTTACCGATTTAGCAAAGTGGAGTAAGATTTTAGATAGCGAAGATAGTATTTTGACAAAGCACTCCTTTGATCTGATGAAGACGCCAGGCCTTGGTGAGTATGGGTGTGGATTAATGATTGATCATGTTTTGAAACAAAGGCGCGTTCACCACAATGGTTCTATTGCCGGATTTAACTGCGAATTTTGTAAATATCCAAATAACCGCAATTTGATCATCGTCCTTGGCAATAATGCCGGGTTTGACTCTGAATATTTGACAGGGTGTATTGCGAGGTTATTATTTGGCGAAATAGAGGAAATCCCAAAATGTATCCCTTTTCCAAGAGATTTTGATTTTTCTCCGTATATAGGAAACTTTCAAAGTGAGGAAGATGAAGATACTGATTATGAATTTTATTTAGAAAACGATCGATTATTCATTGATGACACCCCACCGCATCAATGTGTCTTATTATCTAACGAATGCCTATTAAATGCATCCGAAGGGCAAGAGATAGACTATAATGATGAAGATGACTGCATCGAAATTTACGATGGCTATGACGAACAAATCGATAGTCTAGTCATGGATGATGAAAGTGATGATGAATAAACTGAGAGAATTTTTCAGTATAGATATCAGATCTTTAGCTCTTTTTCGCATAGGACTTGCGCTTGTTGTCTTATGCGATCTCTTCATAAGGATGCATGATATTAAAGCGTTTTATTCCGATGAGGGCATTCTTCCCCGAAGCGTATTAATCGAATCAGCGCTTGATAACTGGAACTTTTCCATTAACCTGATGAGTGGAATGTGGGAAATTCAACTTTTACTCATGATCATGCTTGGCATATTTGCAACGTTTCTTTTGATTGGATATAAAACAAGGCTTGCAACAGCTGCGACTTGGGTTTTGCTCCTTTCTTTGCAGCTGAGAAATCCGATCGCTTTGCAAGGGGGTGACGCTGCGGAGAAGCTCTTCCTTTTCTTTGGAATGTTTCTCCCTTTAGGCGCTTGTTGGTCATTAGACATGAGGTTAAAAAAGTCTCCTGAAAAATCAGTGGAGAAATCAGTTTTTTCAATAGGAACTGCTGCCTTATTGTTGCAAGTGTGTTTTATTTATTGGTTTGCGGCTTTATTGAAAAACGATCCCACCTGGAAAACTGAGGGTACAGCCATATGGTATGCCTTAAGCATTGAGCAGTACGCAACGCCTCTTGGACTCTTCTTATTAGGTTATCCCTTGTTGCTTAAAATACTTACTATTTCTACATTTTATTTAGAAGCGTTGGGTCCTTTTTTTGCGTTTTCCCCTATATGGACAGGACCTTTAAGACTTGCGACTGTCATCATCTTCATTTTATTTCATCTAGGGCTTGCACTTACTATAGAACTTGCGCAATTTCCCTACATTTGTGCGGTAGGTTGGCTAGCATTCATCCCCCCTTGCTTTTGGAACTTTTTCTCAATTGAAGAAGCGCAAACCGCCCCATGTTTGAAATTCGGTAAGTTATCTAATGGCCTTGCTGCCTTTTTCCTCGTCTATGTGGCCTTATGGAACGTGCAGACGTTAAAAGTTCCTCTGCCATTTTTTTCGACATGGAAATCGATAGGGAATTTTCTTGGATTAGATCAAAAATGGGATATGTTCTCTCCTTATCCACTTACACTTGATGGGTGGTATGTCATTCCAGGAACTCTTCGCAATGGGCAGGTTGTCGATCTTTTTACCGGTCGCGATTTTGTGAGTTGGATAAAGCCCCCTCTTCTTTCTGCGACATATAAGAATGATCGTTGGAGATCTTATCTGATGAATCTCGCCATCGATGAAGAGGGCGATGCGTCGCTCTTTTTCCCCTCTTATGCCTCTTATCTTTGCAACGAATGGGATGCAAGTCATCCCTTTGAGCAGCAGTTAATCTCTTTAGATATTTATTATATGAGTAAAATAAACAATTACGACGCTCCTACTTATGAGTACAAGAAACAGCGTATTTGGCAGCAGAAATTTAAGGAATAATTTCCGAGTTTGAATGTGTCACCCACTGCTCTAAATGAATCGATTGACGTGATTTCTGCGTTTATATTGTGTCAAATGATTCAGGTTGTTAAAAAGGTGACAGAGTCTGTCAACAATAGCAGGAGGTTTTATGTTATACCCGGAGAAGGAATCCTCGATAACCTGAAAATAAATTGACTTTAAAAAGCTATTTGCGATATAAATTTGTAAATATTAATAATCACAGAAAATAAATGAACTTTATGAAATTTAATATACTCTCAAATTCATCCATTGCTTATAGCAATACAATGTTTTCAACATTGACCTATCGCCCTTATAAGGCTGCCTGCCGCAACGCCTCCCTTGCGCTTTTCTCACAGTCTTTCTGCAAAAAAATGGAGATCGCCTCCCAAAATCCTACCGCTCCTTTCACGTTAAAAGAGAGAATGATCCACCTTGGCGCAGCTATTGCATTGGCAATCCCCGTAGTTAATATTGTCGCATTTATTGCCCTTAAGCGCTTTCAGATCCAACAATTTATAGAAATAGCAGAGTGTCCATCTTTTGCACCCTTAAGAGCAAGGAGAAATGATGTTGATCCTAATGTGAGTGGGCCCTTTGATAAAACATCAATAGCGGGGGTTGCCGCTTCTTGCGCCCAATGTGAAGAGCATTTACCAGACTCTCTTTTCCAAAAATTGGAGGTCCTTGGCTTATTAAATGGCGAAGGCAAAAAATTCTACTTCACATATAACGACAAGTACACTCATGAAAGGGTGTCAAAACCGATAAATGTAAAAGTGGTATATGAAGCTGGCGGCTCCCTAGTCAGTATCTGGTTATACGCAGATGGAAATACACTCCAAGATGATAGATTTATTTCGACACTCTCGTTTTCTCGGAAAGTCCTTGAGTTTTCTCAGGGGACGGAAAGAGGCATATGGGCAAGTTATAAATTCTCCCCAGCTGCTTACTCAACACCTGACCAGCTCTACGAGATGACACCTCTACATGTTCAAACACTTCTTGAAACTTTAAATTATTTAACATCAATAAGCTAAAAAAAAAGTTAAAAGGAAACGAGATTATCCTAGAAACGGCAGTTCGAGATGCTAAATTGGCGCAAGATCTTGAATTAGAATCACTTTGCAGTGGGGTGGGACATCCCCAAGTGGTGAAGGACCGCCCCACTGCAAATGATTCTGGTTCAAGAGATTCATGTCAAGTTAGCGTCTCCAACTGCCGTTTCTAGGATT
>JABDAE010000148.1 GCA_013289325.1 Chlamydiota bacterium | reverse complement strand
GAGGACATTTTTACTCAATTGAATACGCCGCAAGATGCCTTAGAGCCAAGTCGAAAAGAGATGATCTCCTCTATTCAAAATACACTGATCGCTTACTACGCCGAGCATAAAAATAAGCTGCAACTGCCGTTTTGGAACCGTCTATTTTCATCTTCTATCGCCATCTCAAATGGGAATTATCTTGGAGACACCTATCTTGCCCTTGCAAAGTTAAAAAAAGAGACAAAAGATATTTTTCAAATGTATGAAAGTGCTGCGCACCCTATCCAAAGCATTGGCAACGAATATATAGCGTCTTTATCTTTATCCTATGACCAATTTCGCGCTTCATGCAAGACGCCTGAGATGCACGCATCACTTCTTGGTAAACTTGCAGATTGTACCGGCTTATCTTCATCCCAATATAGGACAGTTGAGAGCGCATCTTTAGCAAGGGTTGATCTTGCAATTGCAAGAAAATTCTACCAATGCGATGCGTTTGATACGGCTTTTTCTCAATATACGCATTGTTTAACCTCAAAAAATGTCATGGGGCTAAACGATAAAATCTGTTTTATGCACTGCTGCTTGGCATTAAAGCAATTTGATCGACTAGAACAATTGGTCGAAGAACAAAGAATGCGTACTCAACGGCTTTCGCAAAAACAAGCGCAAATCCTTACTGAAAGCTACTTTGCTTTAGGGGAACATTATATGCAAAAAGTGGGCAGTTGGACAACAGCTACGTATAGAACTTTGTCCTTCGGGTGGACACCATCCTCAAACGCCCATCACAATAAAGCTTTTCAGTATTATGTGCTTGGAATGGAAAGAGGCAAAGATGGCAACCAAGTGATTTCCTCTCTTTTACAAAAGAGCACTCTTGTGAAAAGACATATCGATGTTAAAAGCTACCTTCCTGAGCTGTTGAAAAAAGCCAAAGAAGAGATAGCAACTTTACAATTTGATAAAGCAGCTAATTGGTATCTGATTGCCGCGATGTATGCTTCAGGAAAGGATTTTTTTAACCTTGTAGATGATGATTTTCTTAATAATTTTGCAAACTGTATCGACGCTTGGATGAAAAAAGATGGGGATAAAGCTGCTATTTTAACAGTTTTGGAAAGAGCGCTTCAGGCGCGAGGAGATATGAGAAATTATATCTATTTAGCAGATACTGGATTATTCTTAAATGAGGAGCACATCGTTTCGACAATACCAGGACTCATTGCCTTTGATGAACCTCAGGGAGTCACTGTGTTTACAAAAGACATGGGCGCCAAGCTGCATTTCCTTATGGCCAAGTGCTTGCAACAGCTGGGAGGGAAAAAAGAAGACATTCTCACACATTATGAGGAAGCTTATGCCCTTGCGCCATTTTCCATATTTGGCGTTGGCTCCTTATTCATGATCGACGATCAAAAGGAAGCTTTTTTGGGAAATGATGCCCTAGATGAGAGAATTCATGGAATGCTACAGCTATTAGATGGGCTGCCGTTTTTAGGTTAAAGCAAGAAGCCCTCATGTTTAAGCCACATAAAAAGTATATTGACAAGGAGTTCAAAAACTACTTAGGCTGCGGCATTTTAGCAAAAGGGTTTGCCTACGGCCATTGTGAAGGTTGTCATAAAGATTTTCTTATCGCATTTTCTTGTAAAGGGAGAGGAATTTGCCCTTCTTGTAATTTAACGGAAGAGGCCATGCATTTTGGAGAAGTTTATCATCCTAGAAACGGCAGTTGGAGACGGCAACTTAACGCAATCTCTTGAACCAGAATCATTTGCAATGGGGTGGTCCTTCACCATTTGGGAATGTCCCACCACATTGCAAAGTGATTCTAATTCAAGATCTTGCATTAATTCGCCATCTCGAACTGCCGTTTCTAGGATCATCTCATGGATGCATTGCTAAAATGCATCGAAGCATCCCCCCAGAATGTCCCATACTTTCTTAAACGTTTAGAGGAATTATTATGAATCCTACAGTATCCTCACTTGGAACCTTGCCTCCTTGCTTTTTTAGCAGGCTTCGATGACTGTGTTTGCTTCTTCCTTTTTTTTGCCGCTACTTGCGTTTTGGTTATTGGCTTTGCGGTTGTTTTAATTTTGCTAAGAAAATCGTTAACACCTTTAGCCTGCCTAAAAGCCTTGTGAAATTTTACACTTAAACGTTGGACAACTGAGGCAACCTCTTGGAATCTTATAGGTTCAATCTCTTCAACAGGAACAAATTTGCGTGCTTCAAATCTAAAGCTCTGTTTACCGTCCGGTTTAGCATAAATTAATGAAGGATCCTTGTAAGGATTTATATATTTATTTAAAATAGTTGTAATAGTGCCTTCCAAAGTTGATTTAATCATCGCTTTTTGTCTGATTGTTTGACCTTGGCTGTCCTCTAGATTTTCGTATAAATAGCCAACGTTCAAAAATTTAACTTGTATATCACGATTATAAAAAAATTTAAGCTCAGAAACGGTTGGGCCTAGCAGTCTTATAGAAGGATTGCTTGCTAATTCAGTTTGTTTTAATTGGCCAGTACCGTATGGGATTAATAGCTTTATTTCGGAAGATAAGTCACAGCTATCCGCTGGTACAGCACTTAAAATACCTTCAGGGGAAATTGGTAGAGTACCATCACTAGCTCCGGGGAGATCGATATCGTCAATAGGATATAGGGGTTCCCCACTCTTATCATAAAAACGCAATCCGCTACCTAACACTCGGTGGCCAATAAACACTTTGTTACACGCCAATTTAGCTCGATACATCTGATATTCAGCAATAGAGACGTCTGTTTCCCTCCGATAAGGCTTCAAATTGTTTGGATTAATGAAAGTGCCAGGTTCAGAAAACTTAAAATCTTTTAAATCTTTCCAATGGTTGTTATTTCTTTCAACTTAACACGCATTGTATTTGCTAAAATTTTTATAGCAGTGATTTGAATGATCGCTTCGCAGCCACCAAAATGATTCATCGATGAAGGCGTTAATTTTGTTACAAGATCAGAAAATTCTGGTAACAATTTTAAGTTATTAAGTTCTTGTTGATAATTATTAATTTCATTCTGAGTGCATTTTTTGTCCGAAATTAAGCGAATTAATTTATAAATCCTTCTGAATCCTTCTTTTTGCTGGAGTGATGAAAATCTTGAAAAAGCAAAATCTAAGTTATCCGCAACACGAATTAGGTGGTAAGGGTTTACTTCAAGATCTACAACATTTAATTCGCTACCCACTTTTTTATCACCAGGTATTTCAAGATCTAATTCTCTGCCGTAAAACGCTGCGTGAGCCCTCTTTTTGCTCTGTATTGTCCTGGGTCCTCGTGTGTCAGTTTCTTCTATGGCAAAAGAGTTCCTTACATCTTGTTCATCCACTTTAGAAAATAAGAACTCCCCTGAATTAGTAGTAAATTTATGTGAAAAATCCTTTTCATACTCGTCGGCATTATGACTAAAAATGGCTTCTCTGAACATGTGATAAAATTCTTCAAAACCTTCGATTCCTAGAATTTTCAACAAATTCTCCCGAATCTCATCTGTTTTGTCTGCGCTGTATACCGCATGATTTGCTTTTTTTCGTCCTTTTAAATGGGGATACCCGCTATCGTGCAGAAAGCTTAGTAAATTCAGCGTTCCTCGAATTTGTGAATCACTTAAACCAAAAGTGTTTTTTATAGATTCAAAACATCTATAAATTGCTTTGTTCTTACAGAGCAGACCACAGTAGTGGGCAACATTGAGAGCATGGCTAAAGGTATGGGAAACAAATTCATCCGGGTCATACAAATCTTGCTTAAGGGCTAATTCAACAATTTTCTCGATAAGCGTAGTCTGATCTTCACTTGGAGGTTCATCTTGTAGCTTGCCTAGATTAAAGACGGTAAGCGCAATTTCAATAATTGGATGAGGTTTTTCATCGTTGGGAATGTGGGTAAAATATTCAATAGAGCGTATGATTCGTGGAAAGGATAAGCACTCAAACCGCTCATCTGACAATTGCTTTTCTATAACTTTTTCAAAAAGCTCCCCAGTAATTCTGACATACCTAGGAAACGATCCCCCATTCTCTTCTAGATAACTGACCGCGTGCTCTCCCCAGCAGGCGGGTATGCTTTGAGGAAAAGTATCTTGAAATTTTGCTTCTAAGCTAGCTTTAATTGTATGAACGCGACAATCAGTGCACACTTTTTTCTCTCCTTATCATAAAAGTCTAAGACGAATTCATGCGAATACGGTAAACAAAACTTTCGGTATAGCCATTATTTGATTTAGATGTCAATAGTAGACTTCTTTAGGTGTTGCAATGACGCTGCCGTCACTTAAGCGTATGCAAAGGTCTTCTTTTAATGACACGCTCTTCATATCGTGAATCGCAGCGCCTGTTGGACTTGTCACAACCCCAATTGTCTTGGGAAATTTTGGAAGTCTAAGATTTATTTGTTGCAGCGAAACACACTCTTGCTTTATCATGATAAAATAAAGTAGAGGTTTGTTTTATCATGTTTAAGCGCAGGCAGGCTTTAGCACTTCTAGGGCAAGAATCGTGTTTTTTGTGGGGAGCTCGGCAAACGGGCAAGAGCACTTTGTTAAAAGAATTGTTTCCGTCTTCACCAAAGTATGATTTGTTGCTTTCAAGTGAATTTGGTCGTTTACAGCGCAATCCCTCTTTACTACTAGAAGAATTGCTAGCCACACCTCCAAACAATGGACCTGTCATCATCGATGAAGTGCAAAAAATTCCGCAGTTGCTAGATGATGTTCAGTGGCTGATCGTAAATAAAAACATGCAATTTGTGCTTTGTGGATCAAGTGCAAGAAAATTAAAAACAGCAGGTGCCAACCTTTTAGGAGGTCGTGCGCTTCGTTTTGAGCTTTTTCCCCTTGCTTATCCTGAAATTCCGAATTTTGATTTGCTGCGCGCTCTTAATCATGGGCTACTACCTAGACATTATTTATCAGACATTCCTCAGCTACTTTTAGAGTCCTATGTGGGGGAATATCTGAAAGAAGAGATCGCCCAAGAGGCGCTTGTTCGAAATATTCCGGCTTTTAGTCGATTTCTTGAAGCTGCAGCTTTTAGCAATGGAGATATTGTTGTCTACAAAAACATTGCCTCAGAATGTGGCGTTAGCGCACCAACGGTGAAAGAATATTTTGATATTGTTGTAGACACACTAATTGGAAGCTTCGTTCCCGCTTTTCAGAAAAAGCCGAAAAGACGCGTCATTCACGCGCCTCGTTTTTACTATTTTGATGTCGGTCTTGCTAACTTTTTGCTCAATCGGAAAAATATTGTCCCCAAAAGTGAGGCTTTTGGAAGGGCTTTTGAGCACTTTATCTACCAAGAGCTCGTCGCTTATTGCCATTATTCTCGAGCAAATTTCCCCATCTCCTATTGGCACACGACATCAGATCTTGAAGTCGATTTCATTTTAGGCGATCACGAGATTGCACTGGAAATCAAAGGAGTCGATTGTGTGTCTGGGCACCACTTAAAAGGCCTTTTAGCCTTTCAAGAAGAATATACCCCCCGTCAATCGATTATAGTTTCTCTAGATCCTCGTCCAAGGCAATTGGATAATGGCATTGTGGTGATGCCATGGCGCCTGTTTTTAGAAAAACTTTGGTCGGGCGAATTAATT
>JABDAE010000147.1 GCA_013289325.1 Chlamydiota bacterium | reverse complement strand
TTTCCTTTAGGTGCAATACAATCACGAAAAATTGACGATAAATAAACGAATATGGTATTTATTGTACTATGAACGAACAAGATTTAGGCGGCATAGGCAAGCTATCTCGAACAAGATTGGCTGAAGTAATTAGACATTTTAAGGGGTGCTTTAATGCCTCGAATGTTGCTGATTGCCTTCACATTACCAAAGCTAAAGCTAGAGGCTTGCTAGCGCTTTGGTCTAAGAACGGTTGGCTTCAACGTATACGGCCTGGCGTATATCTGCCGGTTGAATTGGCCGCTGAATCCTCAAATGATGTGATTATTGATCCTTGGGTTATTGCGACGCAATTATACCATCCTTGCTATATTGGAGGGTGGTCTGCTTGCGAGTATTGGGGATTTACAGACCAGATTTTTAGCAGCGTTGTCGTGCTAACCGTTAAGAAGGTGAATGGTAAAGAGCAAATAGCTGGCAATATAACCTTCTTAATTAAGAAACAAGATTCGGAAAAAATGTTTGGACTTAAGACCGTTTGGAAAGAGTCAATAAAAGTTCAAGTGTCAGACCCTCATAAAACAATCATTGATCTCCTTGATGATCCTGTACTTGCAGGAGGAATTCGTTCCTTAGCTGATATGCTGCAGAAATATTTTCATTCCGAACATTTAAATACAGCCATCTTATTAGAATATGCTGATCAAATGAAAAACAAGACCATTTTCAAGAGATTAGGCTATTTGCTTTCTATTCTTGAGCCAGCTGAAATTACCCTCATAGATCAATGCCAGGAAAGAATCAGTCAGGGAAACTCCCAAATTGATCCTTCTTCAAAAGGAAAACGGCTTATAAAAAAATGGAGGCTTTGGCTTCCAGATGACTTTGAAAACACTCTTCAACCGATAAAATAAATGATAGACAAATCCGAAATTATAAAGGCAGCCAAATCACTTGGCCTGCCATTAAGTACAGTTGAAAAAGATTATGTTCTTGGATGGGTGCTCATGGGGATTCAAATGCACCCAGAAGCTCAAGAAAAATGGATTTTTAAAGGCGGTACATGCTTAAAGAAGTGTTTTTTCGACAATTACAGATTTTCTGAAGATTTAGATTTTACCATCTCAGCCCAAAATCATATACAAGAGGATATTTTGAAAAAAATCCTCAAAGATGTGGGAGAATGGGTTTATGAAGAATCCGGTATAGAATTGCCAGAGAAACATATTTCTATCGATCTTTACAAAAATCCTCATGGAACTTTTTCAGTTGAAGGCAAGCTTACTTACTTTGGTCCCCTAAAGCAAAAGACCAATTTTCCTCGCATAAAGCTTGATCTTACAGCGCATGAAAAAGTGGTGTTGCCTCCTGAAAAGCGCGCAATCTTTCATAACTATTCTGACAAGCCTAATAGTGCCCCTCAAGCATTAAGCTATTGCTACGAAGAGATTTTTGCTGAAAAATTTCGTGCTTTAGCTGAACGAGCGCGTCCAAGGGATCTTTACGATGTCATTCATCTTTTTGAAGATCGTCATCGTCTTTCAGATACAGGCAAATTTATGGAATCCCTTTCGGCTAAGTGTGAATTCAAAAAGATTCCAATACCCACCCTAGAATACATCGAACGACATCCTCAAAAAAATATCCTCTCTTCGGAATGGGAAAATATGCTTCGTCACCAACTTCCAGAACTGAAACCCTTTGAATATTTTTGGGAATTATTGCCCAAAATCTTTCAGTGGATTGAAAAAGCACAACAATAAAATATTAAGGCGAAAAAATACTGGCAAGATTTAGGAGAGTAATATGGGACAAACAAAGACAATTGCATTTGGCTAAACAAGATTGTTGAACAAATTAGAATTCCTCTAGTATGTTAGGCACATAACAAATAGCTGCGTAGTGCGCTGTTTAGTATGATGGCGGGCTCATAACCCGCTGGTTCTTGGTCTATTATTCTTAAGGGAGATTCTGATTCTTTCTACACCCTTGTTTGCTCTATCCCGTTTGAGTTCGATCAACCCTACTTCTCCAGTTGAATGAACATGAGTGCCTCCACATGGAACTGTTGCAATATTAGGCAACATCCAATAACGAATTTGATTGGATGCATCAAGAAATCCTTTTTCAATAGGAAGATCGGCAGCAATAATTTTATTGTACTCTTCGAGCAGCTTTGGAAAGTATACAGCAATGTTTACGTCACATTCAAAATCGACACGAGCCCCTGTTTCAGTGATATGAGCGCCTCTTTTTTTGATAACAGTATCAATCTCTTCAGGTTTAAGCTCGACGTTCTCTGGTGTCCTATTAAATAAGCGATTCATAAGTACAAGGATCAGTTCGCATGTAAAATGCAAACGCATCAATCGATTGCGGCGCAACCAATCTATTTTCATTACGACATTTGCTCCAGGGACAAGACCATGTCCTTCTGGAAAGGTATAGTAAATAAAAAAAGGCGCACACTTATCCATACGTGAAGAGAGGGCTCTGATATCATTGACCGTCACTACATCACTTTCTTGTCCTCCGCATCAACCAAATGTTATCGAACACGTACTAGTCGCTGAAGGTTCCATGGAAGTCTTTTCGAATTCTACTTGGAAACTATTAAGCAACGGCCAAGGCTTTCGCTTTAATGCATGCCAACTTCATGGTTACCGTAACCTTTCTGATCAAAGCTCAACCATATATGACATCATTCATTATCCCTCTATATGATCTTCTACACAAACACTGAGATTAAAATCGATGGACATGCGAAAACTATCCATTTTACTTAGCATGGAATAGGTTGTTTTTGCAGAGATGAAGTCAAAGCATATTTAGTGAAATCGGAAAGCTTTCTTATTTCTTTCCCTAAAGCATCAAAATTATCAGGATTGCGCCAAGCATGATATGCTTCTTTTAAAGAATACCCTATTTGCTGGCCTAACTTGTTTGTAGTTGTTTTCATGTATCCTCCGAAATCACCTAAACAATAATGATATCAAAGCCTTGCAATAGTCCGACTGCTTCTGGCAATGAAAATTTAGCTTTTTTAATTTTATTCGTTTGTGGGTCAATGCTATATCTCGATGCAGTGGAAAAGTCAGCTTTACATAAGTCACAATTGTGAAAAATTGTCCCTGATAAATCGGTATCTGCAAAATTTGCTCCATTTAAAATGGTGTTATTAAAATGAGCCTCATGAATCTTGCTTTCTTTAAAGGAGAAGAAATACGGCGCATTCTGAAGGGTACTATCTGGGGATTATACCCTCTTGAATTGGATCCTCCATATGAGCTTAAAGCTTGGGATATCTGCCAACTTGTACCGGGAACAAAAAATGGGTTCCCTGAAGATGGGGTGCAGATTTCATGTAATTCAGGACCAGATCCTCCACATTGTGATTACAGCGATCCTCCACATTCAGACGAATATATCGATCCACCTCACAGGGATGATTAATATTCTTCTTAAAAAAATTCATTGCTTTGCAGTGAACTACTACCCCCATGCCTCAACTACCAAGATTTATGTCATATATTTTGAAAATTCTTGCGAAATATTCCAAGGAACACCGCTTCTTTGGAAAGCACGAAAAAATCACCTTAAAAGTGGACGATTGGGCCAATGGGGTCAGTAGTCTTTCCCAGGAGAAAGACTACTGACCCCATTGTTTTTCCTTTCCTTACGCAATAGGCTGGCCGAAACTGCCATAAAACTATTTAGTTTTTCCTCTCTTCCTGGTATATTTTGTAACGCTTGTGAGCTGAGATCTATAGAGAGTTTGTGTCTCAATCGGAGCTTGTGGCTTGGCAAATAAAAAGACTAAGTAAGAGAACCTAAAATGACGAAAAGTAAAAAGACTGTTTCCAAGCGGCAAAGCATTGTTCCCACAGATTATGCCAAGTTCGTGACACAACTTAAGAAAAAGATACGATCCGCTTAATTCAAAGCTGCGTTAGCAGTAAATCGAGAGCTAATTCGCCTGTACTGGGATATAGGACGAGAAATCGTTGAAAGGCAAGAGAAGGATGGTTGGGGTTCTGGCGTCATAGACAGGGTTTCAAGGGATATCCAAAATGAATTTCCAGGGATCGAAGGGTTTTCCAAGACAAACATGGGCAGAATGAGGGCATTTTACCTAGCATATTCAATTTCCCCACAGGCTGTGGGTAAATTAGAAGATCTACCTATTTTCAATATCCCATGGGGGCATAATATAGCTATTTTTGAGGGAGTTAAATCTCTGGATGAACGCCTTTGGTATGTCAATATGGTTATTCAGGAAGGATGGTCTCGCAATGCTCTAGTAGACTCCATTAAAATAAAAACTTATAAGAGGCATGGCAAAGCCATTACCAATTTTCAGGATAGACTACCCGATCCACATTCACAATTAGCTCATGATACCCTGAAAGATCCTTATAACTTTGATTTTCTTGAGCTGGCTAGAGAGCATATTGAAAAAGACCTAGAAGAAGGGTTACTCAAGCACGTTGAGAAATTTTTATCTGAATTAGGTCAGGGCTTTTCATTTGTTGGCAGACAAGTCAATTTGGTAGTAGGTAACAAAGACTTCTATATCGACCTGCTATTTTATCATTTGATGCTTAGATGTTTTGTTGTGATTGAACTCAAGGCCGTTGATTTTAAGCCTGAATTTGCGGGTAAGATGAACTTTTATTTGTCCGCTGTTGATGATCTAATGAAGCATCCTACGGACAACCCAACTATTGGCATTTTGATCTGCAAAAGCAAAGACAATTTCATTGCAGAATATGCGTTACGAGATATTCACAAGCCCATGGGAGTAGCGGAATACGAGACAAAAATCGTTTCAACCCTACCTAAAAAGCTAGAAGGGCAACTTCCAACAATTGATGAGATCGAAGCTGAGCTAAGTGCAATCCCAAGTTCGAAGGCAAAAAGAGTCAAAAAGAAGAAGGAAATTTAAGTATGGTACATAGATTAGCCGGTAAAATAGCTCTCATCACTGGAGCTGCTCAAGGAATAGGAAAGGCGTGTGCTGAACTATTTGCTAAAGAAGGAGCTTTTGTTTTTGTCTCGGATATTAACTATGATTTAGGAACAAAAACAGCATATGGAATTGGCTCTCAGGCTCAGTATCTGCATTTGGATGTTCAAAATGAAAATGACTGGGATACAGCAATTCAACAGATTATTAAAGAAAAGAAATATTTAGACATTCTAGTCAATAATGCCGGTATTACGGGGTTTCAAGAAGGATTTGGGTTGCAAGATCCAGAGAACGCCTCTTTGGATAGCTGGAGAAAAGTCCACGCAGTCAATTCTGATGGTGTCTTTCTTGGTTGCCAGAAAGCTATTCAAAAAATGAAACATGCTAAAGGTTCAATAGTTAATATCTCTTCTAGATCCGGTATTGTTGGGATTCCTGGTGCAGCTGCCTACGCTGCTAGTAAAGCGGCCGTTCGCAATCACACAAAGAGTGTAGCTCTTTACTGCTGTGAGCAAGGATATAATATTCGCTGTAATTCCATTCATCCTGCAGCCATCTTGACACCCATGTGGGAACCAATGCTTGGCACTGGACCTGAGAGAGAAGAAAGATTAGCTCAATTCGCTAAGGATATTCCTATGCGTAAGCTTGGGTCTTCTGAAGATGTAGCATATGCTGCGTTGTTTTTGGCTTCCGATGAAGCAAAATACATTACCGGTATCGAGCTC
>JABDAE010000146.1 GCA_013289325.1 Chlamydiota bacterium | reverse complement strand
CGCGTCGTTGGATTGGATGTAAAGATGACTTCATGCACCAAGGCAAGGTGCCCATCATCAAATGCAATCGGGGCAGCTGAGCCGCGGAATTTGGAAAAATCGTGCGATGGAGTGTAGTTAATGACGGTTTTGCACTCGCCAGTGACAAGATTTGGCTTAAGCACTATGTAGGGGTCAAAAGAGTAGATAAAATGGATCTGATTATCTTTAATAAAGGGGAGCCAATTTTTTTCAAAGCGATCGGGATGCGGCCCTTTTAAGGGGATGAGCTGGCTGATTGAAACCTGCTCCTCTTTAATCTGCTCTCCTTTTTGAATCTGCCCTTCTTCTTTACTCTGCCCACCTTTTGGTGTTGTATTGATTTGGCATAATGAGATTTGGATCTTACCTGGGCTTGTGTCTAATGTGGAACATCCGGCCCAAAGGTCATCATTCCACTTGAGCATGCGCAAGTCTTCAAGGCCTTTAAACCAAAAATACTGAGAGTGTCTTTCCCTTTGCAGGTTTTCTATGATTTCATACTGAGAAATGAGATTAAATTGCGCATCGTATTCAAGAAGAAAGTTTCTTGTCAAAAGAGGCCCTGTCTGACTTGAATCGATCAAATAGAATTTAGCCTCGCTTTGATGGTAGTTAACTGTGCGGCAGATGACTTGATATCCATTTTCTGTTCGCAATATGGTGGGATTTGTGGCTACCCACTGAATACCTTTTTCTTTATTGAGCCAAGGGATGTCGAATGTAAGGGGCTTAAAAAATGCCCCTTCTAAACTCTTCACGTAGTAGAGCAGATTGTTAAACGCCTGATTTTTAATGCGTTCAGGAGGCGATCTCTTTAGCAACAAGTTATTGATTGCGGCAAACCCTTCATGTCGATAGGGGGTGTAATAGGCCGAGATGGAAAGGACTTCATCAAATGCATAATCATAAACATGGGAAGAGACGTCTATTGTCGCTTGTGAAGGAAATGGAATGCTCGCGCCTTGCTTGGCAAATTGGTAAGCTAAATTATTTTGCCCTTTGTATTGATAATAGGAGGCGATTTTAAGTAAAGGCTCAGCTCTTGTTGGGTTGTATTCATAGGCTGTCTGATACCAATGAAAGGCCTTTTCCCATTCCCCTTTTGCCTCGTAGCTTTCTGCAATCATCAGGATGTGGTGCCAGACTTTTTCGTTTGTACCCTGCTTATTCTTTACATTTTCTTGTTTAATTTGCTCTTTATAAAGGGCAATGGCCTCATCAAATTTCTTTTCTTCTTTATATTGATCGGCTAAAGAAGGAGGCGTAAGAGACGAAAACGCGGTGCCCATATAGGGAATAAGGCTGATGAGGAGAGTAACTACAAACTTCATTCTATTTACCTGTTGGGAGCGGTTCTAAAATGCTATTGATGTGATCGACATCTACGTAGACGAAGTAGGCTTCTTTATCTTCATTACCGACCGTTAAGATGCACTGCTTTTGAGAGTGGTCAAGCGTCATGCCGCAGCTGTATTCGATACCCTTATGGAAAAAGACAAAGGGTTTTGATACCTTAGTAATATCAAAGTTTTTATCGAGGAAAACAAAGCGGTGGAGGTACGTGCGCTCATATTCATTTCCAAAGACCACCTCATGTACTAATAATAAGTAGCCATCATTAAAGGTGATGGGCGCAGCTGATCCTCTAAATTTAGAGAAATCGTGAAGGGTGTCGACATTCTTAACTGTTGTCGTCTCACCGGTTTTTCGATCGATTTTTAAAATAGTCAAAGGAGAGTATTCGTAAATAGCTAGCAGCTCCCCATTGTGGACAAAGGGCAGCCAGTTCTTTTCACATCTTCCTGGCACTGGTCCTTTGATGGGAATCAGTTTTTCCACATAAAGCGCCCCACTTGCGTGCGGCTTTGTTGGGATTTGACAAAGGGATTGTCCAGGAGCTCCCGGGTGGGTGTCAAATGTTGTGGAGAGTATCCATACATAGTTTTGATCTGATTCGATCAGGCGGTTATCTTCTAAACCGTGAATGCGGGTTGGAAGGCGCTCTCTTGGCAAGTCCTCAACGATCTCTTGTTGTGAGAGTAGTCTCATCCATGGGTCGTAGCGCAGTAGGTAGTTTCTTGCTCTGATATCGGCATCATTTGGATCTCTTGAGAAATACTCCTTGCCATTTCTTTGCGCCCAATTGACTGTTCTACAGATGACAAGGTAGCCATCATCTGTACGCTGAATAGTTGGGTTCATCGGATTATAGGTTTCGGTAGATTCCTCGTACAGCTTTGGCAATTTAATGTCGAGCGGCACAACTTTTGTAGCTTTTAGCGGCGCCACATAATAGACGATGTTTCTTGCATTCGTTTCTTTAAGATGACTTGGCACTTTTTTGCTTAAACATAAGCGATTGGAAGCTACAAATCCTTCCGATCGATTGGGCGTATAGAAAGCTGAAATGGCTAGTTCCTCATCGAATTGGTAATCATAGACCGGATGAGAGACAAAGAGCAGATGTTCCCTAGGGTAGGGAATGCAAGATCCTTGTTTTGCGTAAAGGTAGGCAAGGTTATGTTGATTGTTTTTACGGTAATGAGTAGCAATCTTATGCAAAGGCTCAGCTCTTTCAGGTATGGTTTGATAGGCATCCAGATACCAATGTAACGCTTGGTCCCATTCTCCCATTTCTTCATACATCTCGCCGATCATGAATTTGGAGTAGTAGATCTCTTCGATCCATCCGCCTATTTTAATTCTCTCCTTGTACCATTTAATTGCTTCATCGTAATTTCTTACGCAGCGATAGGACTGAGCCAAATAAAACATATAGCGTTCATTTTGAGGTTCTTCGGCAATGCCTTCTGTCAGAAGTCTAATGTCTCTTTCAAATTTATCTGCCTTTGCACCCCCATCTTCTCTATCGTCAATGGTAAGCGTATGCAATTGATCTTGAGTTGCATGTGTTTTGCACGACCAATATTCGTGAGTGACTCCAACGCAGTGCCAAGGAAGTGATGCTTTAACGATGCGCATATTGTAATAGGCCATCCAGATATTGACCTGTTGTAAGAGATATCCATCTGCTACTAGTGAATCTTTGGTAAAGTCCTTACTTACCTCAAGCACCATGTCGGCATCAATGAGAAGTAAATAGGTATTTTCAAGTGAAAAGCCAAGTTCTTGCAATGTTTTTTTCGCAGCATCTGCTGAAAGAGATCTATTGTGGCCAAAGTTTTTCCACACGTGCTGATGCACTTTGCCTTTGATATTATGCTCTTTTAAGTAGTCTTCAATGATTTTGACTGTCTCATCTGATGAGCCGGTATCGCAGATAGAAATGCAGTCAACGATGTCTTTTACGCTATCTAGGCAGCGCCTAATGATCCTCGATTCATTCTTTACGATCATGGTAAGGCATAGTTTTTTTTGCCCCTTCTCCGATGGAATGGTCTTGCTTGTATCCAGCTCAGCGCTACTTAGCGCTTGAAAGGAAAGGCCGAAGATAGCGAGGAAATTAAATAGCTTGCTGAAGATATTTTTGATCCAGGCGTGCATTTTCATAAAATACTGTCCTTATTAAATATTTCATCTCAATAAAGTGGATGACTCTATATGATTATTGGTTTAATAGGCAAATAAAAAATAGACCCTTTGCGTAATTAGCTTTGCTTGAAAAACTTGATGATTTTTGAGCGAATTTATTGCTAAATTTTGAGGCCATATGTAAACATATGGCCAAAAAATTTAGCAAAAAATTAGCCAAAAAACAAATTTTGAAGTAATTTCGGTATAATTACGCAAGGGGTCTAATGAATTCACCTGAGCTTGTAGAATCTATTCTGACTGTTAAAGATCTTACGACAAGTTTGCGTTTAAGCGGCGCCACATCGCCCATTACGATTGTCGATCGCATGTCTTTTAATTTACAAAAGGGAAAAACGCTTGCTTTAGTTGGCGAATCGGGATGTGGTAAATCGATGACGGCGTTATCTCTTATGCGCATACTGCCTCGCCCCGAGGCTCTTCCCTCTACAGGTGAGGTGATCTATCGAGGCCAAAATTTGCTTAAGCTATCTGAAAAAGAGATGCGAAAAATAGCAGGTGGCAAGATCGCAATGATTTTTCAGGATCCAACGACTGCTCTTAATCCCGTCTTTACGATTGGCAATCAGCTCATGGAAGTGGCTAATTTGCATCTTAATCTTTTCGGCAATGCGGCGCTTGAAAGAGTGATGATGGCATTAAAAGAGGTCGGTATTCCGGATCCTAAGGCAAGGGTCAATGCATATCCCCATCAGCTTTCCGGGGGAATGAAGCAAAGGGCCATGATTGCGATGGCGCTTATGTGCGAGCCCGATGTGCTAATTGCCGATGAGCCGACAACAGCACTTGATGTCACCATTCAAGCGGAGGTGCTTGCGTTAATTGCTTCCTTGCAAAGGAAAAACCATATGGCAACTCTCCTCATTACCCACGATATGGGCGTTGTGGCTGAGATGGCAGATGAGGTGATTGTGATGTATGCTGGGCAAGCTGTTGAATCGGGGTCTGTCCAAAAAATTTTTGATGAGAAAGCCCATCCTTACACTCAAGAGCTTTTTGCTTCGCGATCTTCTATTCATGTGCCAAAAGCTAGGCTACATACGATAAAAGGTGAAGTGCCCTCTCCTTCTCATCTTCCCAGGGGATGCCGCTTTCATCCAAGGTGTCCCTTTGCCTTTGAAAAGTGCTTTGCAGGGGATGTACCCAATTTTATTGTGAATGAAGATGTAGATCACCTTTCAAGATGTTGGTTAAGCTGATGGAACAAAACTCTCTTCTTGATGCATTCGATCTCAAGGTGCATTTTCCTGTGATGAAAGGGATCATCAGGCGAGTGGATGGTTATGTGCGCGCGGTCGACGGGATAAGCCTTTCCCTTGAAAAGGGTGAGGTTCTTGGCATTGTAGGAGAGACGGGATCTGGAAAAAGCACGGTTGGAAGAGCTTTACTTAAGCTCATCGAGCCGACATCTGGGAAAGTGGCATTTGAAGGAAAAGATTTACATGCGATGAACACCCAAGAGCTGATGGATTTTCGCAAGAAGACGTCGATGGTCTTTCAAAATCCATTTTCATCGCTCAATCCTCGAAAAACTATCTTTGATAGCATAGGAGAGGGGCTTTTTTATCATGGGATCGCCAAGACGAGGGAAGAGCAAAAGGATCTGGTGGAAGAAATTTTAAAGCGCGTGGGACTTTTGCCGCAAGCGATGTGGCGCTACCCGCATGAATTTTCGGGCGGACAGCAGCAGCGCATTTGCATTGGAAGGGCGATCTCATTAAAACCTAAGCTTATGGTATGCGATGAAGCCGTATCAGCCCTTGACGTCTCTGTCCAGGCTCAAATTTTAAATTTGCTTCAAGATTTGCAGCAAAGCGATTTTCTTAGCTATCTTTTCATCTCGCACGATCTTTCTTTAATTCAGCACATTTGCGACCGTGTCATCGTCTTATACCTTGGAAAAGTGATGGAAGAGGCCTCTGTGAAAGAGCTTTTTACAAATCCAAAGCACCCTTACACGCAAGCGCTTTTATCGGCCATTCCCAAAAGTCATCCGAACGAGAAAAAGGAGAGGCTCATTTTAAAGGGGGAGATTCCATCTCCATTAAATCCCCCATCGGGATGTCCATTTAGAACGCGTTGCCCCTATGCGCAAAAGATTTGCGAAGAGACGCCCCCTAAGCGCACCCTGATC
>JABDAE010000145.1 GCA_013289325.1 Chlamydiota bacterium | reverse complement strand
GGCAAGGCGCAAGACAAGTCTTTATCTTGCAATTTTTGCTTTGCTCACCATCGCCATTGCCTGCCTATCTGAAGGCGCCATGTATCTTTTTGCTGGGGAAAGTTATGATCCGCCTCTTCCTTATGTCGGGCTGGCATTTCTTGCGATCACTTTTTTTGTCGCTGCGTGTCAATATCTGCTCTTTAGAGCGCAGGGTGGCTCTTACGTCGCCGAGTCGATGGGGGGAATCCTTCTTACGAAAGAAGATGCGGATCCAAAAGAGATGCAGCTTTTAAATATTGTAGAAGAGATCGCTTTGGCCTCCTCTATTCCAATTCCGCCTGTGTATCTAATTGATGTCGAAGAGATTAACGCCTTTGCTGCTGGATTAAGTCATGAGGATGCAAGTATTACAGTCACTTGGGGCGCCTTACAGCACTTAACGCGCGATGAGCTCCAGGGGGTCATCGCCCATGAATTTGGTCATATTTATAATGGCGATATGTTGATAGGGATGCGCCTTGCAGCGATGATTATGGGGTTTTATTTTGTCCTCTACATTGCGCTTCGCCTCATCCAATTTTCCCCCATGAGAAGTCAAAAAAGCGATCGAAAAGACAATGGGGGAAATGTCTTGCTTGTTGCGGCTTTAGTTTTAATCGTAGCAGGTGCCTTTACCTGGCTTGCCGGCACTATTTTAAAGTGCATGGTGAGCCGGCAAAGAGAGTATCTTGCCGACGCAAGCTCTGTGCAATTCACAAGAAACCCGCAGCCTCTTGCCAATGCCTTAAGGAAAATTGCAGGTATTCAAGTCCATGATATGCCCAAAAGCGGCATTGCCTTTTCACATCTGTATTTCCAACTGTCTTAGCATGGAGTCTCAAGAGAGGCTGGGGTTTATTTTAGAGAAGCTCATTAAGCCAAAATTAAAAGAGTTTTTAGCCTTTGGCATTCGCTTTACAAACGAATTGATCACCGAATTTGCGAACAAAAAACTCACGAAAAGCGAAGTTCAGTATCATCTGATGAATTGTTTAATTTACGGCCTTCCTTATCGGCAATTTTTGGCAAGTTTCACCGAGCAAATGCCCCCTTTAAACGCCACTAAAATGGGAGAAGCAAATGTGCAACACGTTTTTCAACTTCTTTTTTCATGCGAAATGGCAACTCCCCGTTTTGATTCAGAAACCCTACACAATCTTTGGATGGATACAGCAGAGCAAGCCCTTCGGGCTAACGCCATCTCTAGCCCGAAGGGCTAAAAGTGCAATAGCCCAGGGCAACGCCCTGGGAATAAGTTAGTTAAGGCATGGCAGCCTGAAAGGCTGCAAGAAATCTTTTAGCGGGAATTGCTGATCTTTAATCTTTTTGCATAGGGGTAGGGATGGCTCAACACCACCCCTCCCCCTATGCACCTCATGATCAAAGCTATAGTAAAAAGCCTTCGTGTTTAAGCCACATGAGGAAGAAGAGGGGTTTTAGGTGCATCTTTTTGTCCTCTTTTATTTCTGTTTGCGTCCTCTTCATTTCGCTCACACATGCTTCTAAAAGAAGATCTAAAGTGCGCTGTGTAATCGTTGGCGCATCTTTAGGATCCACCCCTTCAAATGGCCCAAGACATTTAATCAGGGTATCCGCATCTTGATCCTTAAAGGCAGTTTGAAGCATGGCATAGTCTATATCCCAAGTTGAAGCTGTACTTTTAAGCATTTTCACAAAGAACTTTTCAAGATGACTTCTTGGCTTTTCTTCAGTCACAAGCGCAAGAATTAAAGGGCGGAAGAGTTCATGAAGAGTGGAAGCGAGAAACTCAGGGAAGTCGTCTTCACTTTCTCGCGCTTTCAACGCCATTTTTGCAGATGCATAGATCGCATCGCCATTGTAGTATTTTGTTTCAAAGAGCTCTTTGCTTACCCTGATAAATGTTGTCTTTATAAATTCCTGTTGGACCATAGTTTCCTCATTCACATCGCCATTAGTCAGGCCAACATGTAGCATGAGCCTTAGTTCAGCATTAAAATGATGGGCGATGGCGTAAAACATCGTCAAATAATAATAGTTGGGATCTGGGAAGTTTTCAGATGGCAATGCAAAGAAAGGGGCAAGTTCTCTTAAGTATATCGGTTCAAGGTGTGTGGTTAATCCTCTTACATCATGAAAGTGCGAATTGGTGACGTCTATTGCCATTTTCGTGATCTTTGCAAGTCTATCTCTTTGCAGCTCACTTGCCATTAGGTCCTTAAGTCCAAGCACTGGCACTTCTGGGTGCTCTTCTCTATAGAGTCTGACGTACACTTGCTTAGGTTCTGTGTAACAGCGAGTCGCACATTGTCCCCCAGCAATGGCAAAAGGAGCGATGGCGTTGATGTAGTAGGAAGGGTGGCGATGCTTTTCTAATAAAAGTGTTAGGATGGCGATGGGGTAGCGCTCATAATCGTTCCAAAATCGATCGAGTGAGCTTGTGCCAAATTCGTCGATATCTAGTCCTGCCAATGGGGTGTTCTGGATGTGCAAATGCTGCACGAGATTTGTCACATAGGCGTGCATGCGAACGATCATGTCAGTATGGCTTAATTGTTGGCCATAATCATCACATGCAGCTTCTGATAGGTAATTATCGGCGTCTTTTTTTACTGGATCTGCCTTTTGCATCGGGATTAAAAGCCGATCGATGTAAAAGCAAGCTCTCGTCAATCTTAATTTCTTGCTAGGATCGCTTAAAAAGGGATCCGGGCCCTCTTCATACTCTGGCTTAGATAATCCTGCAATGCTAAACACATCCAGATCCATTCTTGCGCACTGCAATTTTAGCTCTTCATCTGTGTAAGCATCGAGAAAATAATCAGCTGCATTAATAGGGGGCGGTGGTGGAACTTCTTCTTTCACAGGGAAAGTGTAGTGGATGAAATTAAGCTCAAGTGGAGCAAAAAGTAATTGTTCCTCTTCTGTGAAAATCTTTTGAATCGCCGCTTGAATGTCTGGATGGTATACTAATCTATTGTTTATATATATGTTGATTTTTAGAAGATCAGCTAGTTCCTCAAGAGGATAGACCTCTCTCATGGCTTTTAGAATATAAAAGGTAAAGAGGGCTGGCTCCCGAGTCTTTAGGGCAAAGTTAAAAATATGGTTCTTCCCATATTCGAAGCAGCTTCTGGGTAGATTTGGGTGCTGACAAAGGAGTTCCAGAATATGAAGCGGCCCTTGAGTGACCTCCTCTTTTGTCATCATAGTTGCAATTTGACATAATTTATGCAAAGCGTTCATGCCACTTTCATCAGGGGAAAGGCAAGCATTTGAAAAATGCTTGCTTTGAACAATTACTTTAGCCAATGCAAGGCTTTGGGTGCTAGTGTTACTCACAGAGTACATAAAAGTCGAAGGATCAAAGCATTCTTTTGGCAAATCTGGATAGCAATAAAGCGCTTCAAGTGATGATGTCATGTGTCGAGCAAGATCTACTGGGTTTTTGCCTTTATTATTCTTTGCAAAGCACTCTTTAGGAAGATCCTTATAGCTTAAAAGCAAGCTCACGAGGGGGGCGCTTGGGTGAAAGCAGGCGATATGCAAAGGTGTGTTGCCGTCTTTATCGGCAAGCAAGTATTCCCTTGGCAAATTTTTCCGCGCTAAAAGGGTAGAAAGGAGATTGTAATCATCCCGTTGGCATACAAAGTGTGCAATGTCAAAGGGTAGCTGTGGGTGATGCAAGTAGAGCTGAATGAGGTCCTGATCTTTGCTCTGCACCTTCAAATAATAAAGGATTTCTTTATGTTCAAAGCACGCCTCTGGCAATTTTTGGTAATTTAAAAGCGCTGAGATTGTCCTTTTGTCTCCAGATGTACATGCAAGATGTAAAGGCGTTTTTCCATTTCTGTCTTTAACAAAGCTTGCTTCTGTTAAGTTGGGATGCGCCAAAAGTAACTCAAGCGCTTGGCTATTGCCATAATATGCTGCCACATGTAAAAGGGTCCAGTTCGTTCCATTGGCAAAACACTCTTTGGGTAGGTCTTGACGCTTTAAGAGGGTTGCAAGCAAATGAAGCGCTTCCTCTGATCGACTTTTGCAAAGCAAATGAATAGGAGTAATGCCAGATGGATCAGCCGATAAACAAGCGCTTGAAAAATCTGGGCGCTCGACCAAGCTACGAGCAAGTTTCCAATTTCCGTGATCAAAGATAGCATAGGTAGTTTTTGCTGAAATGTATTCTTGGGGCAGATTCGGGGAGCTTAAAAACACTTGCAGTGCTTCTTCATTATAGATGAATTTATTTAAAATTCTAGTACGATCTATTCGAAAAATAAGATCTAATGGATTTGAGCGTTCTTTATTCTCTGCAAAACACTCTTTAGGAAGATGGGGGTGGTTTAAAAGTAAACGAACACTTTCAGCCCCACTTCTCTTAGCTCTTGCACCGGCAAGGTGTAAAGGGGTATTGCCATTTTGATCGGGCAGAAGACACTCTATTGGCAAGTCGGGGCGCTGCAAAAGAGCTTCCACGACATCCGGGTAGCCATGCTCGCACGCCCAATGCAAAGCGGAGTATATGGGCTCTTTCGGGGCAGGTTCTGGATTGATGACGCGGACGAATATGGGTAGGTCTTCGCTGCTAGAATCGGAACCTCTACGGAACAAAGAGCCCAAGCGAGGTTTCCTCTCCTCCTCGCTATCGCTATCACTCTCAGGTTTTGGACTGTAATCCACAAGAAGGTGTTCGAGGGGTAAATCTTTTTGTTTTATCAAAGCCACAAAGACGCTCTCAAACTTATTATCGCTCGCGTGTTTAAGCAAGGAGGTGTCTTCAATCTTAAGGTCAAGGCAGCGCTTCATGATGGCTTCGATATCGGGATTGGATTCAAGCCTTGAACACGCAGCTATGAAATTACTCATCTTATCTGCTGGGATTTGATCTAGGTGTTGCCTCTCTTCTGCAATGGCTGCGATCGCTTCTAAGCAAGGCTTCATATCAGGGATTTCCTGCTTATTTTTAAGCCTTTGCCATACAAATTTTGTGACAGTGTCGATATGCCCAGTTAAATTTACATTCATAAAGCCACTTGTGTGTAAATGTTTATTTTCATTATATAACGCATTAAATAATAAAGCAAATTTAAATGTTTGTGTTGTAATTAATAATTTGTTAAAACTAATGTATGAACTGGTGAGGTGGTTTATGAATCGTATACCTATAACGCAAGATTCTGTTGATAATTACGTTCGATCATGGAAAGAAATAGAAAACAAGCCTAGCGTAATTGAAAGAGAGGACTTGGGGCTTGTATATTTCATCATCACAGCATCGGGAGTGCAGCTCATGTTCAAGTATTCTGAAGAAGATGAGCACGTCGTCGCCAGAAGAGAAGAGGAGCACGTCGTCAAAAGCGAACTTGGGACTCGAACTTGGGTGAACAAAAAGCAAAGTCTCATCGAAGTTGTCACCTACATCAATCGTTTAGTGAGCAGCCAATACTTAAACACACCGGATGCAAAAGAGACAGTCAAGCGCTCAATTGAAACTCTACGCGATCATGTTAGAGCAAGCTCATCTAGAAGAGACCGTGGCATTACGGCCTTCTTTAAAAGAATGATGCTAAATAAATCAATTTTTTGAATTTCCTGGGTTTTGTACATTAAACTATTAAGTAACTTTAAATTAATAACTTAACGCAAAGGCGCAAAGTGGATTGATTTTTTTTGTTTAGCCGATGTGGTCCACCTCACCCCACATTTTTTTTCTTTGCGCCTTCACGTCTTTGCG
>JABDAE010000144.1 GCA_013289325.1 Chlamydiota bacterium | reverse complement strand
CGCAATCGCTAAGAATGATCCATTTGGCGGTTTCATTGTTTGACCTATGAGCGCGATCGCTCGAAATGACCCACCCCCAATTTTAATTAACGTCATACTATATCGCATACAATCATATTTACTTTCTCTATTGTTGCGGACTTCCTTCGTCGTTTGAAGAAGAACCCATAACACTTAAGAGAGGCATCCATGAAAGGAAAGGTAAAAAGTATGTCAGAAATTCGTAAAATCATTCACCGATTGAGACTGAAAGAGTCCCATAGACAAATTCAAAGAGATTTGGGTGTTCATCGCACCACGATCCGAGAATTAAATAGTTTAGCCATTACTCATCAATGGCTAGATACCTCATCGCTTATGCCGAGTGATGAAGAAATTGATATGATTTGGAATAAAAAAGAAAACACCGAAACCCACTGTCTTGATCCCTACAAAAGTCAAATTCAAGCTTGGGTGAACGAAGGAATTTCTTCAACTGTCATACAGCAACTATTAAACGATAAGTGCCCTGTTGATATACAGGTCATTAGGCGTTATAGGACCAAGCACTTTCCAAAACAAGTAGAGCCAGTTATGGTTCGTTCTACAGTACCTGGAAAAGATATGGACGTAGATTTTGGAGAAATTGGTAGGTTTATAGATGAAGATCAAATTGAAAAAAGAATGTGGTTGTTTTCTCTTCGATTACGTCATTCAAGAAAAGTTTATCGTGAAGTTGTTTGTGATCAAACGCTCCGCACATTTCTTATGGGGCATATCCAAGCATTTGAATATTTTAATGGGGTGCCTCATAACGTCATTATGGACAACATTAAAGCCGCTGTCATTAGGTCCACAGCTGATAACGATATGATTAATAGATCATACGAGGACCTGGCTGAGCATTATGGATTTTTAATATCTCCTTGCCTGCCACGAACACCTGAACATAAAGGTGGTGTTGAGGGGGATGTCAAATATGTCAAAAGGAATTTTATCCGGTATTTTTTGGCTAAACAGAAAGAATTAGGGATCTCAAAGCCCAAAATTGCAGATCTTAAGTCCGCTCTCAAAAGTTGGAATGAAAATATTGCAGATATTCACAAAGTTTATGGAGTAGGAAAATCCCCCTCAGAAATTTTCAAATCAGAAGAGCAAAGAGCTTTAAAACCACTTCCAAAGTATCGTTTTGAGCTTACTACCTGGAGTCAGTGTTCTGTTAGGAGAGAGTGGAGGGTCATGGTTGATTCGGCTTATTATTCAGTACCATACAATCTGATTGGAGAAACTGTCGAAATATGCTCGACAAACTCGTTAGTGCGTATTTTTTACCTGCATAAAGAAGTTGCACTGCACGAAAAAGCTAAGGAAAAATGGGAATACAAACGGAAAACAGAACATGCCCCTCCTTATAAAGAAGCAGTCCTACAGTGTAACAAAGAAGGTTTACTTATCCTTGCCCAAGAAATAGGAACCTTCACATATCAAGTCGCTGTGAAAATCCTTTCACATCCATCAATCGACAAACTACGCCCAGTTCGATTGATGCTAAAGTTGGCTGAAATATACTCTAAAGATAGACTTGAAAAGGCATGTCAAAGGGCATTTAATTGCAAAATATTTGCCTATGTCAGTGTGAAGAGAATTTTGACAAACAATCTTGATTTTGAAGTTGTTGAGGAGGTTAAACCAAGTAAAGTCATACCGATATCGAACCCTCGTTTTACAAGAGATCCTTCAGATTATAAAAGCGACTATAGACCTACAGAAACATTCAAGGAAAAGCTTGCAAGGCTTCATCCTATCTCAAAACATGGAAATGCCATGTTGGGAGCATTTGAAGGACTGTTAGCTGATCGAATAATGGAAGAAGAAAAGCAATTTAAGGGGGCACAATGTGAAGCGTTCAATGAAGTCTAATTTTATTGAGTTAGCTGAAGCACTGAGGGGGGCACGGCTACTTTATTCTGCCGGTTTCAATTTTAGAGACATGCGGGATTAATTTGAACAATAAATGAATGCCTGATGTAACTTTCAGACATTCTACAACAACAGGAGTGGTTTATGGAAAACACATTAATTAGCAAAAAATTAAGAAGACTGAAAATGACTGGTATTGCGGAAACTCTTGAGAATAGAATTGAGGAAGCGATTAAGGAAAAATGGTCGTATTCGGATTTTTTTGAGATATTGCTAACGGATGAAATTGAACGTAGAACCAATAAGCAGCTTACGTTAAGACTTGCCAAAAGTCGATTGGACCAAAACAAGACAATGGAGACCTTTGACTTTAGTTTCAATCCTAAGATACAGGCAGCAACTGTCCGAGAACTGTCCCAATGTGCTTATATTGAGAAAAAGGAAAATATTTTTATCCTAGGGCCTAGTGGTGTAGGAAAAAGCCACATGGCTCAAGCTCTTGGTCACGAGGCATGTCGAAGGGAGCACGAAACCTTATTCTACTGTACTTATCAGCTGTTTGAATGGATTTATGCAGGGAGGGGTGATGGGACTCATAAACGAAGGCTTGCTCAAGTCATCAAAACGCCGCTGTTAATTTTAGATGATTTTGGCCTGCAAGATCTTAACGAGGCGCAACAGACAGATCTGTATCAAATAATAGCCGAGCGGTATGAAAAGAGCTCCACGATTATCACAAGTAATCGGGATTTTGATGAGTGGCCCAGTATATTTACGAACCCTCTATTAGGATCGGCAGCCCTAGACAGGTTAGTACATAAGGGCATCCAAATAATTGTGGAGGGGCAAAGCTATCGACTGGACGCATTTAAAAAGTCTTGTGCAAAATCAAGAAAAACTAAAGAATAGAAAATAAACAATTAACAAAGGATGTTTATTAATTGTGTGCCCTAGATTGACGTATATTGGGTAACCGATGGGTCATTCTTGGTGATTGTAGGGGGTGGGTCATTCTGTCTGATCGCCACTGTATTTATTAGATGCGATCGCCAAATGGGTTATTTTAAGCAATTGTGAAGTGGGTCATTCTCATCGATCGGAACCTCGATTAACAAATGAGATCTCCAAATGGAGCATTCTCAGTGATCGGGGGGTGGGTCATTCTCAGCGATTTTTACCAGGGGCTACCGATCAATACCGTAAGAAGGCTAATGCTTGAAATGGGCGTAGATTTATATAGCTACTTTTAAATATATACTGAACGTGATTCAAAAATCGGTTTTTAGCTTCGTCGGCTTGGCTGCCCTTTTTTGGTCTTCGCTCGAGCCTTGCCAAAGGCAATGGTCTCTCACTCCAGACCAAAAAATGGCGCCGCCTTCTTGCTAAAATTCCAATTTTTGAAACACGTTCGGTATACATGTTTTTTCTTAAGTTCAAGTTATAACACTTTGCTATTGATTTTATATTCGATTATTGTTAATATGTTGTTCCAATTAATCACTGGAGGTTAAATATGGCTGCCGTTTGTGATGTTTTTTACAAAATAAATCATGATTGTAGTAGTAATGAAATAAATCATGATCGTGGTAGTAATAAAATAATTTATAGTCATATAAGTAGTTTTTTGAATAAGCAAATCATTCCAAAAAACATTTTTAATGATTATATTCCTCTCCAAAAAAAACTTATTTCTGATAATGGTTCATCGCAACTGTTGAATTATATAGTGGATAGAAAAACCATTTTTTTAAAAGAAATCAATGTGGAAAGATTATCGCGATTAATTGCGCAGCTTGTAGCGAAAGAAAAAATATCTGTAGATGAAGCAATTGCAGCTAACGGACAAATGACCCTCCCGGCAAATGCAGGGTGGTATCTAGTAAAAGATAAATTAAGTCAACCTATTGCAAGAGAAACTTTAGAAAAATGCCGAACGGTATTTGCCGCAGGAGTATCGAATGTTCCTAAAGTGCCCATAGATTTTAGTTCAAAATATTCGTTATCTGATCGAAAAATTGTACGTATACAGGTCAGTAGAATGTCTGGGTCAAACACTATAAGAAGGGACGCCTCATCTATTCAACGGTGGCTTTTTGCAGACGAGAGCGTAAGAAAAAATGCAATGGATCCTAGTCATCTCCCTAATTTGGAATGGATTTGTGAAATTAATAGAATGCTTGGTTTAGATGGTGGAGGGCATATTCGAGAGGGGGGTATAGAGAGGGTATATGCAGGAGGTAGAAATGCATATGAGTATGCACCTCCTGAATGTGTAAAGGAGGAGATGAATCAATTTGTAGCATGGTTTCAAAATGCAATAAAACAATGCGATGAAGGAAAACGAAATCCTATTGAAGTTGCAGCTAGAGCCTACCAATACCTGGTCAGTATTCATCCATTTTGTGATCAAAATGGAAGAACAACAAGGCTTGTGATGGATTATGTGCTCTTAAAGTACAAACTTCCTCCCGCATCAATGGAAAACAATATTTGTGTTGCCATATTTTCAAGAGCTCATAGTGGTCAAAATCCGACAAAGGCTACAGAATCAGTCCTTCAAGGGATTCTAAGATCTTACGAATACTGGTTTGATGACAACTTAACTGACGATAGCTGCTAAGCTTATTCTTTCAATAACGGTAAAGTGGCAAGATGTTGGTTAATCACTTTTATGATTTCTTTATCTAGAGGAAAGCTATCAATGGAATTCCATAATTGCTTAAACGCCGTCACAGTTTTTTGAGCTACGTCGAGAATGAGGGCTTGAGGTAACTGTGTTTTTGCTGCGAAACGCTTTAGCTGTTCATAGGTTAAAGAGGCGAATGCTTTAGAGTCTACAAAAGTCAATGCCATCTTATCGTTTGGAATATAGGGAATGGTAGATACAAAGTCATAAGCAGGAGCAAGAGCTGCTTTGGTTTTGTCGGTATAAATAAGAGACCAATTTTTAAGATGCATATCCCCATTGCCAATTAGCGCATTAACAATAATCCTCTTTATAAATTCGACAATGCCTTTTTCCCCTGTTTCTGCCCAAAGGACTTCTGCGATATTGCGATAACTTGCGTATTTGTATTTGCTTTCAGGATAAACTCCAAATACCTGCGCAAAATCTTCGATATGGATCCCTTCTCCGTTTGCATTGCGGTCAAATCTCTTGATAATAAAGGCATGAGTGGAAATGGTACTCATCCCATTTGCATTCATCTCATTAGGAAGCCCTTGGACTTGATCGATCGGGATGAGGGCTGTTTCCGGCACATCCATTCCAAGATGCCTTGCAAGCTCCATCATCACATATTCATTTTCAGGGACCCCTGCATATATCGATGAAGGTAGTTTCAAAATCCATGAGCCCCCAACACCTTCAGCTGGGATCGTAAGACCCCCTTCTGTTTCTCTTACCGCTGAAAATTTAAGTTGAACGCCTGCCAATGAAAAACGCAAGATTGACTCATTATTTTCAATTTCATTTATCTCAGTATCTCCTTCATTATTTTCTGGATGTATACCCGCATGAAGACATCGAGTGCAGTAAAATCAGACATCATCTCTTCCTTCTTCTTCCTCATTTTTTTCTAGGCGGTAGAGGGGAATCTGTTTAGAAATATCTTTGTTTGTACGGCGAAGAAGCGCTTTAAATGCCGGCACTAAACCGCGCGGGACCAGCATGACTTCAAGATCTAAACTTCTTGAAATTTCAATAAGGCTCGATGTTTGCAGATCTATTGCCCCATTTTCAATTTTGGAAATATGGCTTTGTGGAATTTTGGTTTTAAGGCTAAGAGCTCTTTGGCTTAAGCCCTTTTGTTTGCGAGCATCTTTAAGTGCTTTGGCAATATAAGCAATCGAATCGAGCATGGTGATACCTTATCATATATCAAA
>JABDAE010000143.1 GCA_013289325.1 Chlamydiota bacterium | reverse complement strand
TGCAATCAAGCCTCTCACGGCAGCCCAGCAGTCATCGCAAATAAGCTAGAAAGTGCCTCTGCAGAGAGTATGAAGTTGGGTAAACACCAAGATTCTAACCCAGAAGGGGGAATTGCATTTGGGATCCCTGTTCTCTATGCCCAGGAAAAGCAGTTTCATCCTCAGAAATTTGTAAATGGCTCAACCGGAAACCCGTGGCTTGTTTCCTAATGCTCTACGTTACCGCCAAGACCTTTTTTCCAGAATATCGTTTAGGCACCGTGTTTTACGATCGCAATGACAATATCGTTGAGAGGGTAGAGTGCAAAAATATGCGCCTAGTGTTTTTTGAAGGAGATATTTTTCACAGCATTGAAGAGTCCCAGATCCCGCCCGAGCTTAAGACATGGCGCATCTCCTATGTGTTTAAGCTCATCGTGAATCCAAAAGATCCGAATAGAAGCGTCAAGAAAATATTTTTTGACTTGTTTTCCAATGTTTTGCTAGGCTCTTAGCCATCAAATTTAACGGAGGTTTTTATGAGCACCAGAATAAGTGCAATTATTACCTCCGCAAAGAACATGAAAATTAGCCAAAAATCCTCAAAGAAGTGATGAAACTTTTTTATTAGGATGGGCAGGGGGAAAACATGTCAAGCAGCAATGGCTCGATGTACTATAATTCGTCGTCATCAAGAGCTAAAACCGCAGTAGTAGGTCATGATGGGCCTGTCACATTAGTTCGCACTAGCCCATTACCAATCTCCAAAACTACTCATATAGCAGGGATGGCTATGTTTTTGGGAACAGCTGCTCTTTACTATGCAATCCAATACATTGGCGGCAATAATAAAGAAGGGCCATTGGGGTGTGACATAGCTCATGAAACGACACGTACTTCCTGTTCGCTTATAGATCAAATAGCCAGAATCGGAACTTTGTTTGAGCTGGCTGAATTACTAGATTTAAGAAGTATACCACATCCTTTTCCTAATTTTCCTCCATTAGCAAGTGCTATTAATCCGCCCCCCAAACAGGAGAGATTGGATGTTGACTTACGAGGTTATTATGGGGCTGAAATTAGAACAATTGAAAATTTCAAATATGGTCGATTTGTAGTCTCTATGAAACCTGCGCCAGCAAGTGGTGTCGTTTCATCATTTTTTACTTTTCATACCCACGTTAACCTAGAAGCTAATTGGAATGAAATTGATATCGAATTTTTAGGAGGTAAGTATAGACAAATCCAATTTAATGTATTTACACCACGAGACAAAAATACTAAACCGGTGGATCGTGCTAAATTGTATCCATTGAATTTTACCCCATCTGATTCTTTTCATGAATATCGTTTCGATTGGGGGCCTAAAAGCGTCACTTGGTATGTTGATGGAAAAGAATATCATAAAATAGAGGTAGAGCTTAACAAACCGCAAAAAATCATGCTCAATCTATGGAATAGCGCATCCCCTGAATGGGCTGGCCCTATGAATACATCCTGTTGGCAAGAAAGAGCCGCTACTTATAAAGCATCATATCAATGGATTAAAGTATTTCGATACAATGAAACTACAATGAGAATTGAAGACAATGTTTCATTTTTTGAGGATTTCAAGGATGAAATGTCCCTGAAACAAAAATGGACTAAAGCGCGTCATACATTTACAGGTAATATGTGTAGATTTTATCCTGAAAATGCCAGACGCGTTACTAGCGGCAAAACCTCGCTACTTGAATTAAATTTAAGCAGAAATGATCTTGAATTAGAGCAATTAACGAAACATTTGCATCGAGTAATTGCAGATGTAAAGGATGTTTCTGTAGCAACACAGCTATTGAAACGGGGGGCAGACCCTAACTGGAAAGATACTAATACTGGTAACACTGCCACACACTTAGCTGCATGGAAAAATAATGTAGATTTGATTAACACACTCTTGCAATATGGCGCCAATCCATTCATTTTAAATAATAAAGGAGAAACGGCGTACAATGTAGCTAAAACAGTGGGCCATGAGAATATTGCTAATATGTTAAACAAAGCTCGGAACGCACATGTTCAACATCCCTTGAGAGATAGTGAATTGTGAAGAAATTTGTCAAGACCTCTTGACCTCTGTACTAGACAAAAAACAAGTGGTGCAAGCAACTCGCTGGAGAGTGTCATACCTCGTTAGAGCCTACCTTCTCGCAATACCAAAGAGGGACAGGATATGCAGGATCACAAGTGGCAGGATTTGCAGGATGATAGACTCTTTTGTACTCTACCTTTCATCACTTCGAAACAACAGTCCAAGATCTCGCTAGTTATTTTACCAAATTTATCCTGCCTATCCTGCCACTTGTGATCTTGCATATCCTGTTCTTCTTTGATATTGCGAGAAGCTGCCTGCAACGACATATGATCACTTTTCAGCGAGTTGTTGCATCAGCTTATTTTTTTGTCCAGTACAGAGCCTCTTGACATAAAATTAAATGTATCTTTACAATGTATATATATTTTTGATGGAGATATATATGAGCTGTACTGTTACGAGTAGATCCCGTGATCGCTTAGAAAATCACAATCCTGTTTCTGCACAACCAGCAGTTAGTCCAGATAGAAATCATATCAACCACGCCTTAAGCGCATTTACTGAACTGATGGGACGGGTCCTCATAGAAAAGGCCTTTTTCCAAAATAACGCTTTGCCAGCTCAAGCTCTGTTATCTTTAGCCAACGACCTTCTTAAAATGGTATCCCCAAAGCAAGAACGGGTTGTAGATATGGCCAAAGAATTAGGAATTTTCTACAAACAAGTGCGAGGACAATCGCTTACCACAAAGGAAGTAGAATATGAGAAGGGATTGAAACAGATCGATGTATTAGCAGAAGTTGGTAGGGGATTAAAATATTCTGCTTTAAGCTTACTTGGGCAGGGGCTTTTTTCCTCATTGCAATCTACGATTACGCAAAGGCTTTGGACCCATATTCCCTCCATCGCTTTGTATTCTGGAGTAAGCGTTATGGGTGCTCAAGGTATCTGTTTAGCTGTTGATCAAGTGTTAAAAAATACAAATCTTACCTCTGAGCAAAAAATAGCGCTCATCCCTTGGTTAAATGTCATTGGAAAACTAGCGCTTGGATTTACTCCTAAGGTGTATGCAACGCAACAAGGGGTACATTATCACTATCCTTCTGTCCACGGGTTTACGCAAACAGTTTCTAACGACATGACCTCAACTATCAGAGGGGAGACTCTTACCGTCCAAAGGCAAGGAGAGTTAACTACACCGCAAGGCATCTATCCAGCAACATACGAAGCTGTTTTCAAATTAGCCAACATTCAAGTAACGGATCAGGAAAAAATTCAGATTGAAGTGGTTGATCAACAAGGAGAAATCGTCCGGGTTTCTTTTGTCAAAGTCAGTGGGCCATATGGAGATAGGATCGATGTTGTTTCAGATAATCAAGAACTGCAAAATCTGTTTACAAAACATCTTACACAGCCAAGTAGTACTGCACTGACCCCTGTTAGATCTTTCGATGAGCAAATGGCCATCAAGATGGGAATCCGATCTATTGTACCCCAAAGCGATAACAGTCTATGGTCAATCGTACAAAACCCAGCCCTTGCGCTATCTGCAGCCCTTTATATCGGAATGGGATTACAAAGCAGACCAGGGCCTGTTGCGTTTGGTACTATGCTGCCGGTATCTATGCTTTTGAACCTTCTTTTGCCTCAAAGTGTACAAGCCTCATGGTTCAGCGAATGGTGGGATGACGCGACTACCGTGAATGTTGATACAAAAATCGAGTTTGATGCTACAGAGACAATGAGGCAATTGAGTGAAGTAATAGGTCAAGCTAGCAGTGAAGTCAAATTGATTATCAACCAAAGCCAAGAAGTGATCACTGGTACCATTTCTAAGATAAGTACAGAAAGTGAGAAAATGTTGGTAAAATTTGGCAAACTTGGAGAATTGTTAATTGAAAAGACGGGAAATGAAATAGCAATTACCACAGACAAAATGGTGGGAAGCGTTCAGAAGGGGGCAATAGCAACATTACAAGTAGCTGGCCTGGAAACTAGATTGACTATCGGGGCAGCAGGCGAAGAAGCAAGAGTCACTTTTAAAGCTATGATGCAAGAGGTTGACCTAATATTAGAAAAAGAACATGGTCGCGTTCAGGACACTTCAAAAGCAGTGATATATCAAGCTAAAACAGCAGCAAATGAGATGATTTTATCAATGGCTGGCCAGGTTGGAATACTTGTAAAGCGCATAGGCGACACTTTTGAAATTCAAGCGCAAAAAACCATCCGAGAGTCTACAAAAGCCGTGAATGCAACAATAAAAATGGGCGGCAAAGAAATAAGGCTTACGATTCATGAATTATTTGACCGTATCGATCAAACGATAAATAAAGGATTTAATCGTGCTGATTTTCTTTTTGGCGAAGTCGCTCCCTCCGCAGCTGGCTTTACTGCATATGAAATTATGAAAGTGCTATTTGGTAAATCAGAAGTCCAAGAAATTATGTATAAAATGAACAAAGAGATTTTGAAAGCCAAAACGCAAAACAAAAACAACTTAGAAACATTACAAAGCTTAGCACATTTTGTCCAAGATCAAATCCAAACGAGCGTATCTCCTCGAGAAAAAGCAGCTCTTTATGTCCACTTGATCAAAACTGTCAATCAACCAGGAGATCGAGAGGCAAAAAAATGGATGCTATTTGCGATTGCAGGAATAGGCTTTCAGGATCTAGGATTGATAGAAGAGCCCAATGGATGGTTTTCTTCAAAGAAGGTCAATCACTTCTTTGCGTCTGTGCTAGGTGAAATTAACGACGCTGAAATTCAAGAAGCCTTTAGTAGAAAAGATTTTTCAAAACATTTAGACCCTGCGCTTCACTGGATAAAAAACAGTATGCTCAACCAAGGCGCAACTAGTTCAGCAATGCCTTTTCCAGATCTTGAGCAATTGCGAGAGGGGACAGATGGTATAGAATTACCCGTTGGCTCCATCATTCCCTATGCGGCTGAAGATGTTCCTCATGAATACCTTCTTTGTAACGGATCCTATCAAGAAAAGGATGTGTATCCAGAACTATATAGGACTTTAGGGGAAAAATATGGCACGCAGAGGGTTACTAATGGGAAAATCTTGTTTAAATTACCTGATTATAGAGACCACTTTTTGAAGGGCGCAAAAGAAAACGCAAAGATTGGAATGCGGGCTGAAAGTACAACTAAAATGCCTAAGATACCGTTTACACTGATGCCGGCCGGTACTCATACGCATAAAGTAGAAGTGCATCCAGAAACAACCCATGAAACAACTCAAGCAGGGGAACATAAGCACGACTTAACTTCTGCAGGTTCCCACACTCACTCTGTCTCTACAGATGGTCTCCACAATCATATCAATTTGGAAGCTGGAGCTCATGGACACGATATTTCAGAAGCGGGAGATCATTCACATGGCATGGATAGCAATGGTCGACATAATCATAATCATGGTGATTACAGGGCCGTATTAAAAGCTGATTGCCATCACACCTCAAAAGCAGCAGACTATAGTTGCGGAGAGCCAAATTTGCAATCTCATGGATGGCTACAAGACGCTGGCGATCATACTCATAACATTCATTCTTCAGGAAAACATCGTCATACAATAAGTCAACAAGCAGATCATACTCATGGAATGCAAGACGCTGGTTCACATACACATATACTTGATAAAGAGGGGCAGCACAGTCACGAGATGAGTGTAGCAGCCCATCATACACACAAGATAAGTATTCCTGCACACACGCACACGTTGGACA
>JABDAE010000142.1 GCA_013289325.1 Chlamydiota bacterium | reverse complement strand
TCTACGGCGCGGCCTGTTGGGTCACAAACAACTCTTCTTGCTTCTCGTTCCTCGATTTCTTGGATTGCTTCAAGGGTTGTTGCTACCTGAATTTCTTGAAGAGTCGTTTGCTCTCTTGCAACAGCCTCTTGTTGCAATCCAAGAACATTATTGTGAACGTGTTGCAACTTGCCGATCGTTTGGTCTAATGAGGTCAATTGATCTGTAAGTCGAGTGACGACTTTCTTTCTTTCCGCCTCAACCCTTTGCAAAGATCGTAACTTTTCATCCCTTAAGCGCAAATTTTGAATAGTGTCATTAATTTTGTCTGCAGCCAAAGTTAGTAACTTCTCAATAACTCATGGTAAGACAGTCGCCTTCGCAAGCTCAGGCAACTGTCTTACCATGAATTTTGAGAAGTTACTGGCCCTGGTTCAGTACTTGAACTATAGAAATTTATTCTCTGCATTGGATCCATATTAACCTCCCATTTGTTTATATTAACAGTTACTCAAAAGCGCTTAACTTTTAATATAATTAAATTTATTTTTTTTGTCAAATCCAATTCAGGTTTGCTCAAGCAAAAATTTCCAAACGGGGACGATACGAATAGTCCCTTCTGCAATAGCTAGATCTTCCTCCTCATCAAGAGTTACAATGACCCCTTCCTTAAGTTGTAATTCTTTCATTGCCTGAGCTAAAGCACGTAGCTCTCTTGTTCTGGTTTCCTCATCTTTAATAGAAAGCGAAACCTGAAAAAGTTGCATCTTTCCTTCTATAGTTTGATGTAGAAAATCAACTTCCCACCCATTTTGGGTCTCATAGTAGTAAATCTTGTCCGTTTGTGCCCTCAATGAACAAAAGACTGCCGTCTCCAAGCTTGCGCCAAGCTTCATTTCTGGATGAACAGCAAAAGCAGTTATAAGCCCGGGGTCAACAGGGTAGATTTTTTTGGGTTTTAATGATGCTTTTTTTCCTGATAGATCATAGCAGCTGACAGCAAAAAGACAATAGGCGTCTTCAATATACTCAAGCCATTCGTAGAGACTATTTTTACTGACGTGTAAACCCAAAGACTTGAAATGATTATATACTTTGTTAATACTTAAAAGAGTAGCTGCGTTTTGCAAACAGTGTAAGATCCATCGTTCAAGTACAGCTACTGCAGATATCTTGTGCCGATCGACAATATCCCGATATAGCACAATCTGGACATAACTTTGTAAAATCTCTCGATGTACCCAGCTTGATGCGCCAAGTGTTTCAGGAAATCCGCCTAAACGCAAATAGTTTTGCACATGATGCCGAAGAGTGGCTTTTTGTTTTGTACTTAGGCGACTGCTATCAACCGCTTTTACTTGCATAAAGTGCAAATATTCGGAAAAATTTAAGGGAAATACTTCCCGAGTCAATGCTCGTCCTCGCAATTCAGTGGCAATTTCTTTGCTGAGAAGTTTTGCAGAAGATCCGGACAAATAAAGGTTTATTTGCCGGGAATCAAGTAGGCGCCTCACAAAGGTTTCCCATCCCAAAACTGTTTGGATTTCATCGAAGTGAAAATAGAGTCGCTCACTGGTGGTACAATTTGGATGCAACTCAAAATAAGCTTCTAACAAACCCTGTAGATCTTCTGTTTGAATCCCGCGCAATCGCTCGTCTTCAAAATTCACATAAAGAATTTTTTCAGATGGAATTCCTGTCGCTAAAAGATTCTGGATATGTTGATAGAGTAACCATGTTTTTCCACTGCGACGCATTCCTATGAAAGCGATTGCTTTCCGAACTTGTGGTGGTAGCTCGGGGAGCTTCAGTTGACGTTCAAAACCTGTAGGCAGCTCAAATTCTTCAAATTCAAGAATGAGTTGCTTAAAAATGTCCTTCATCTAATCTTTCCCTCTATAAAGGAAATATAGCACCTTCTTTATCTTTATTCAAGGGAAATCATTTCCATTTTAAGCAACTTTGAGTGGTCTTTCAAATCGAGTGTGTTTTCTCTTTGCCAAAAACCAGATTTTGAATTAGCTTTGGCATATACCGACTATTAAGGAGGATTTATGCAAGCGAGCGCACCTTGCTCCCATACTATTATCAAAGTGATTCCACAAGATCTGCTTTTAGAAAAAGTGCATGGTCTGCAACCCTCCTCGATTTCTTTAACCGATGCTGAAATTCAAGAAATTTACCACACAATTGATTGGGAGAGTTTATCCAGAAACAAGTGTCTGTCCTGTATGAGTGGTGAAGAGTTGATGAGAGGGATTAAACGTAAATATTGTTTGCTTCTTACAAATCAACTATTGACACACTCACAGAGACTAACACGTTCTGAATGGAAATCTCTCGATAGATGTAGAGAACGTTTACAAAAGCTCACATCAGATGATGAAAAAATGACAGATCCCTATATACGAAAATATTTAGGCGGTTCAGGTTCAGGTTACGTGTTCAGAAATTTAATGGAATTGAAACGTAAAGTTAAATCTATGACCATCCTGCAATGTTTACAATTGCGCGATGTTATCCATGGAGATTTAAATAATGACTTAAATCCACAAGCAAAAGAAATTCTTCAAGAAGTGCTTGACGATATCTCGGAACAGATGGAGCGTTTCTTAGGATATAAATGTTTTAAAAAATTCGATATTACCCCTCAGATATATGAGGGGAGATCCATCAATGAAATTGTTGAAATTGTCACTGAAAAGTTTTATGCATTTATTACCTCAAGTGATTGGACTTCAAGGTGTTCTGTATTAGATTATCTACAATTGGGTGTTGACTTAACTAAACGGCAATTTGTCCATTTTGCAGTAAAAAATATGAAGGCGAAGATCGCCTGCGATTTTATAGAAAAATTAATCCATGCGAAAAAAATTCCTCAGAATGTCGATGATGTAGATGAAGAGGATAAAACGGTGTTAGACCACGCGATTGACAAGGGTTACTATGGTATTGTCGAAATGCTCAAAGATCACGCTAAAAAGGTAAATCCACAGCGCTACCAGCTCTATTTAGCAAGGCGAATAAATGAATGCTCCTATCTAATTGATATGGAGAGACTGATTAAAAGAGCACTGGACATTGAAACTCCTCTGGACTTGAGTTCCATCTATGTAACATCAGGGCTTAGAAAAATTTCGCTTCTCAGTTACGCTTGCAACGATCTAACCAGTCGCATCTATAGTGGGCATTGGTCTTATACTATTGGATATGTGTACTATCGCAACCGCCAAGCTTGGAGAGTACACGCAGAGTTTGCGAGTGGCGTACTTGATCTCACTGAGCCAAATGAGGAAAACCAAGCTGTCCGCGACGATGCCTTATACAGATCTCTTAGTTGCTACAAGAAGGACTTTTATGTCAGCGATGAAACTTGTACGCTTACCTACAAATTGTTGGAAAAGAACGCTAGTGTAGAGGGGTGTTTAAATGAAGCGTGTTTTGCAATTGAGGTCCTTCTCCCACATAGGCATAAGCTCATTTTTGAAAAGAAAGTACTTGATTCACTGCTCCTTTCATTAGTCACAAAAACGATCCAAAAACAAAATGAGCTTGCAGCAAAAAATAAAAAGGTATTTCCTTTGCTTGTATACCTCCTTTTTGTGCAGAAGCTAGATCCAAGGTTCGTGATAGACTTTATCAACTGGGCAGTTGAACAGCAGATTCCAATAGACTATAATCAAACAGGCACATCACGTGTTCAAGGAAAACTCTCACCTCTTGACGCTGCAATTTTTGGAGGGAGCTATGGAGCAAATGCAAAAGACTTTCCCCTATTTTTGCAATTGATCAGCGCTTTATGTAAAAATGGGGCAACGACTCTTTATCACCCAAACCGTTATCGATCTTTTTTAGGAGATTATTTACAAACTGCTTCAAACTGCACTGAGATGTATCTAGTGATCGAGAATCTTTTACATTTCTTTCGAGAAGTCAACGCCAACCCACAACTTGTGCTTCCACTTACAGAATTAAAAATTGGAAAGAATACTGTACATAATCTTCTTACATGGACTTTAAGACAAATAAAAGCTGAAGACAATGATGCAGAGCGCTTTTGTACATTTTTATCGGAACAACCCGAGTTTCAGCAGGAAGCAAATTCTAAGCCCTTTGTCAAAGATCAATTTATAAGGGCAAAAGCCTTGCTCAGTCCTGATACATCGATCAATTAGAGCTCTGGTATAGGATTTCCCGGGATTTCGTACTTTGCAGCTGGCCTTACTCCACCGGGAGTCGCCGGATCATGAACATGGGGAGCCCCAACATATTCGTCAGTAACTTTATTGTAATGAGCCTCAGATTCCAATGCCCCATCATATCGTTTTTCACTTCGCCATCGATTGGGATTTTTAGGATTGGTTTGTCCTCTATAAGTTTCATAATCCTAGAAACGGCAGTTGGAGACGGCAACTTAACGCAATCTCTTGAACCAGAATCATTTGCAATGGGGTGGTCCTTCACCATTTGGGAATGTCCCACCCCATTGCAAAGTGATTCTAACTCAAGATCTTGCATTAATTTGCCATCTCGAACTGCCGTTTCTAGGATAATGGGTGATTTTTCCAGTGAATCGATCTCGTCTAAAAGCTGAATGTTCATAAGACGTATTTCCAATAGGTTTTAGGCGTGGCCGTCCAACTTTCATCGCCTCTGCTGCCGCTTTTCTTGTCGCATTTGCGATGTTTACCTCAGCTGCTTTGAGGGCAGCCGTTGCCCCGAGCGACCCAACTGCCGAAATATAATCGTTAAAAAGATGCGCCTCAGTCTTTGAGTAGTGAAACTGAGTTTGCAAGAAGTTAACAAAATGGGGCTCGTGCTCTTTGCCTGTGAAAATGCTCATCAAATCGGCGGTCAAATTATCCGCAGAATGTAGTGCCAAGCCCCAAGCGGGAAGAGCACTTCCCGCAGAACCGGCTATGAGAGCTGCACTTAAAGTTAGTTCTGCAACTGTACCAGTTGCATGCAGACCTGCTATAAAACGTCTATTCAAATCAAATGGGTCAATGCCGACAAACTCTTTTGGTTCACTTGCAAGGCTCCAATCGTGATAAAACTGCTTACAGTCTCTTTCAATAATAACCGCTATTTCGTTTCTTATCGCTTTGGTATCGCGAGGGTCTTTAGTTGCTTGTTTAACGGCCTGATAGAGACAGTCTAAGCGATTATCAGCATCATTTGTAGAAGTTGTTCCCGCTAATGTGATATGTCCAATGCCAGTCTTGTCGTTTTGCTGAAGGCTAAGATGGATTGCCCGATTAGATACTCCCCTTTCAGTTGACTCTATTATTTTTCCATCTTCAAAATATGTTTTAATATGGCCATTTGGAAGCGTCACGACAATATTTTTATGGGTCATCTTCGCTAAAGCAATGATTTCTGGATCGCCACCCGCCTTACTTTCTGTCCCCATTAAAAACGCAATTTATCAAAAACTTGTATTTATACCGAAACATTCTTAAATTTTGCTTTAAATAAAAATGTATAAAGTGTTATTCTTTAATGCTTTAGACGAAAACGCATGGCTAACATAATGAAAGAAAAAGAATTTCAACAATTACTAGATGATGCTATTGGTTATATTAGACTTCTTTCGCAACCAAATGGAGTTTTGAAAGAAGTCTATTCTTGAATGTATACTCCAGATTATAATTTTGATGTTGTAATGAGTCTTTCGACAATTGCCAAGACAGCTCCTACATCTTTTGCGACATGTACAAGCTTTGGGTCCATTTTTGTAAAATAGTTTTCTGTAAGTTCTGACGGGTTTAAAAGGATAACGGGTTTATTGAGCTTAATGGCTAAAGAGATTTCACTCGATGTGCCGGGGCTTCCCCCTTCAAAGGCAATCACATAATCACTTGAGTGGATATTTATGGCTACGCCTGTTGGAATGGAAAGGCGATCGTACGGGCTATTTTGGGAGCGACCGCTTTCCGGAAGAATGCTGATTGCCATAGGGTTGATTTCT
>JABDAE010000141.1 GCA_013289325.1 Chlamydiota bacterium | reverse complement strand
GCTTCTTTCGTTTGCTCCATATTTGTTGTTAAGGACGATTGCCCAAATACGTCTTGCAACGCGTCCAATGACGGTATATTCGGTGTCAAGGCCGCTGCTAAAAAAAAAGGATAGATGGGGAGCAAAGTCATCGATCTTCATGCCCCTTGCCAAATAGTACTCTAAGATGGTAAAGCCGTTTGCAAGGGTAAAGGCCAGCTGCGTAATCGGGTTTGCGCCAGCTTCTGCGATGTGGTAGCCGCTAATGCTAATGGAATAAAAGTTTTTGACATGATGGCAAATGAAATATTCTTGGATATCCCCCATCATCTTCATGGCAAATTTGGAGGAGAAAATACATTCATTTTGAGCCTGCTCTTCTTTTAAGATATCGGCTTGGACAGTGCCCCTAATTATGTGTAAAACATGGGTTTTAATTGAGGCATATTCTTCTTGCGAGATTTCCTCGTAGCTTTTACCCGTTGCTTTTTTGATTTCAAAATCGATGGCCGTGTTAAAGAACATAGCGAGGATGATGGGAGCTGGGCCGTTAATCGTAAGCGAGACAGACGTCATTGGGTCGGTAAGATCAAACCCAGCATATAGCGACTTCATGTCATCAAGTGTGGCAATGCTTACGCCGCTATTGCCCACATTGCCGTAGATATCTAAAGGGTAATCTGGATCTTCTCCATAAAGGGTGACAGCGTCAAAGGCTGTGCTTAATCTTTTGGCTTTTTCGTGCTTAGATAGGTAGTGAAAGCGTGCGTTTGTCCTTTCAGGTCCCCCTTCTCCTGCAAACTGCCTCTTTGGTTCTTCTGTTTCGCTTCTAAGAGGAAAAGCGCCCGCTGTAAAGGGAAAAGCGCCTGGGAAGTTTTCTTTGCGCATAAAGGCGATGATATCGCCCCAATCGCGGTAATGGGGCATTGCGATTTTAGGAATTTGCAGGTTGGAAAGAGTTTGAAATGTTAAAGAGCGCACACGCTTTTCTTTTGTATGATAGGTGAGCATCTCCTTTGACAAATCGTCTCTTTTTTTCCGATATTGCGTTAAAAGATCCAAGATAATTGGACCTAACTGCTCATCTTGTGCATCCTTTTTATAGAGGGAAGAGGCTGTATCTGCGAGTTTTTCCGTTTCTTTTTTGTAGCCGTAAACAGTTTGTGCAATCTCACTAAGATAAAACGTTCTTTCGGGCGGAATCACGCTAAATTCTGATATTGCGTTGAGATTGCTTTCGCTTAAAACTTTATTTTCAGGAAGAGCAAGAAGCTTTTTTCTTTCTAGCATCTTAAGTAGGCCAAAAAATAGGCGGCTCACTCCTTTGTTGTTAAAGTCTGAAGCAATCGTTGAATATACAGGCAAGTCGTTTGTTTTAAGATGGTGAGCATTGGCAAAGGCATGTAACACATCCTCATAGGCGCCTTGTGAGCCGAGCTTATCAAATTTATTTAAAACGATGATATCTGCTAAATCAATCATGTCGATCTTTTCTAGCTGCATTGAGGTGCCATATTCATGGGTCATGACATAGATGGAAAGATCGCAAAGGTCTATCACACTTGAATCCGCTTGCCCAATTCCCGTAGTTTCAAGAAAAATAAGATCAAAATGATCTTTTTGCATCACCTTAAGAGCGTTTTTGATGGAGCTGCTCAGTTCATTTCCAGATCTTCGCGTCGCCATAGAGCGCAAGAAGACGTGGTGGTTGTAAATGGCGTTCATCCGGATTCGATCGCCGAGAAGCGCTCCCCCATTTATTTTTTTTGTAGGATCGCATGCCAAGATGCCGATGCGCCCTTTAGGGTTAAAATGAAGATAGCGCAAGATGAGCTCATCTAGTAGTGAGCTTTTTCCAGCGCCTCCTGGGCCCGTCATACCGATGACGGGGCACTTTTTGCAAGGGGTTTCTATAGCTTGAATAAATGTTTGGCGAATCGGTGGAAACAGATCTTCTTGCTCACACCATGTAATGGCTTTGGCTATTTGGTGCTCTGAGAGGGGATTGCCTTGCTCAATTGTAGCGGTTAGTTTTTCATAAAAAGCCTTGCTTTCATGTACTTTTTTCATGCGAGAGATTGCATCGCGCGCCATGTCACTTGGCGTCATGGCCTTACTCTCTTTCGCATGGTACAACTTAGTGATGCCGTATGCTTGTAACTCTTGGATTTCACTTGGCAAGATGGTCCCGCCGCCCCCTCCAAAGATGGCGATATGAGAGGCCTTATTTTCGTTTAGCTGGTCTTTAAGATGGCGAAAAAATTCCATATGCGCCCCTTGGTAGGAGCTAACGCAGATCGCATCGACATCTTCTTGTATGGCTGTTTGGACAATTTGTTTCACGGATCGATTGTGCCCGATGTGGATCACTTCTAACCCTTCAGCTAAAAAGAGGCGGCGAAAAAGATTGATCGCGGCATCATGTCCATCAAAAAGGGCGGACGCTGTTATAATCCTAAATCCGGCAGTTGGAGACGGCAACTTAACGCAATCTCTTGAACCAGAATCATTTGCAATGGGGTGGTCCTTCACCATTTGGGAATGTCCCACCCCATTGCAAAGTGATTCTAATTCAAGATCTTGCATTAATTTGCCATCTCGAACTGCCGGATCTAGGATAATCCTAAATCCGGCAGTTGAGGATTGTTTGTTTATATTTACTTTAGACATGATGATTTACTTTCTTAAGCCTTACCCTTGTAAAAATAAGAATGTAGGCAATTTCAAGGCTTAAGTAAAGGTAATAGTAGATTTCTCCTCCTTGTCCAAATCCATATGTGTGAAGTCCGGCTCCTAAAATGTAATTAACACCATACCATGTGAAGCTTATGGCCATAAGTCCAAGAATGGAGCCAACAGCTAGCCCCTTATCACCTATTTTTTTGAAGGTATAGGCGTGGATAATTAAAAGATAGACGCAGGCCGAGATAAAAGCCCACGATTCTTTAGGATCCCAGTCCCAAAAGCGTCCCCAGCTTTGCGCTGCCCACACCCCTCCAAGGATTGTTCCTGGAATTAGCAAGGCAACTCCTGAATAAAGTGTATAAAGGATAGTCTTGGCAATGGATTTAAGGCCATCATCTATTTTTGGAATACCTTTTTTTCTGGCATTATGAAACAAATAGATGTGCCCTAAAATGCCGGAAACGGCGAAAGCGCCGTAGCTTCCGACAACCATCATCACATGGATAATGAGCCAATACTGGGAGTCCAATACGGCTTGTACATTTTCCATCTGGGCGTTGAGGTGAGTGACTTTAAGTAGCAGTAAAAGAGCTAAAGAAACAATTGTAGCAGCCATTAATATTGTGGTTTTTTTCATGGTGGCATAAAAGATAAACGCCATTGCCATCGCAATCCACGGGACGTAAATGACTGTTTCAAACATGTTGGTGACAGGAGGTCTTTGAAGGATGAAGCAGCGGATCACTAATAGACTTGTGTGAATCAAAAAGGCAAGACTTGCAAAAAAAGCCCCAAGTCTATTTCTTCCTTGCATGAGGGTAAGGGTTGCAATGAGATAAAGGGCGCTTGCCATTTCGATTAAGGGTAGAGTGTAATAAAGGGTCTCAAGCTTTAGTTGTAAATGCGTTGGATAGCTCAATTTTTTTTGATAAGGCTTTTTTTCAATGGTCGCATAGGCATCATTATAACTTTTGGCAAAGAGCAAGGTTTTTTCTTTTAGCAACAGGGTTTCATCTGTTGAAGGTCTATCTTTAGCATAGGTGCTTAAAGCAGCCTTATAAAGGTCCAAGTAGCTATCTTGAATAGATGTAAAATGCGTATCGCTAAAGATTGTGAAGTTGGCAATTGGGACCATTGCATCTTGGGAAAAGTTGTATTCTTTAAGCAAGAGAGCGTGTAACGAAACCCATTCACCAGCTTTATAGCGGGAAGGGAGCATTTTCAGCGTTGATCCGGCAGAAACTATTCTTTTAGATGGCAGCTCTTGGATGGCTAATTTCTTGGCAATTTCTTGTGGGGAAACTTTATTTTCTTTTAAAGCGCTAAAAGCATTTGCAATGTCGACATTAAGGCTTAAGGCCCCTTGACTTTTTAAGTAGTCTTGTACATGTTCAAGAAGAGTTTTAAGACCTGGCGAAAGGGATGTTTTTGTAATTGCAAGGTTTTGCAAAGCCACATTTAATTGGTTGTATGAGTAGCGATCTTGAGTGGTTTGAAGGTCATGTATATACTCGTTAATAATTTTTTTATCTTTTGCAAAGCGCACGTAAAAAAAGGGGGCGCTATCTAATGCTTCGTGACCTAAGAAATGGTATTTCCAAAAGATATCCAAAGCGCTTTTTTCAAAGCCAAAGACTTCTAAATCAGCAGGTTTAATAGCGCTTTGGTGATAATGATCGTATAACCACATTTGAGAGGCGCTTTCTAAGGAGCGATAGCGCCCCTTAAAGGCAATCGGCAGATTTTCTGTTGATGTAAAAACTTCTTCAGCGTATGCAGAAAAGCTGCTGAAAAAGAGCAATAGCCAAGATAAATAAATAATTATGAAGCGCTTACATGTAATCGTCATTGTCGAAAGGTAGTTGAAATATTTAGCTTTTTAGCAGCCTTTATAAGTCCTTTGTCTAAGGTAAGAAGAGGGATTTTTTCCCGTATAGCTAGTTCTAAATAGGCAGCATCATATATGGTAAGCTCCTAAACTTTTCATTCGCACCTCCAACTAGTCGAAAATGAGAAGACTAGTCGATTTAATCTGTATTTGTCAACATCTACATTATACACAAAATCCCAATTTTTAAGCTAATTTGTGTATAACTGGTAAGCGCTGTTTTTAGGTTGAATCTTCCCTTTTTTGAGGTTTAATAGTACCAGGAGTATACAAGAGACATTCCTGACTTCCCCTTCTCATTAATTTTGTTTGATGCCTTGGGCTTTTTGCACCGTCGTCTTGCGCCTTTGACTCCTGATGGTTAAGTTTTGCTTGAAGCTCTCTTTTCTGGCGAGTAAGGCAATAAATGATGTCTTGCTCCCTCCCTAAACCTTTAATTTCCAATCGTAAGAAATCCCTTTGAGTGGCCTTAGACAACGAGAGCATTGTTTTAAGCTCATTAATCATAGGTAAAATGGTAAAAGGAAAAGAGATAAGTTCTTTGTCGGCGCTATTGCGAAGCTTTGGTTCGGAACCAAGTCTTCGTGAAACATTCATCACCTTAGGGGGCAGCTGCGATAATTCGATCTGCTGATCATATTTCACCATTTTAATATAGATTTTATGGATGGCCGTAAATATTTCTTGTCCCCTTCTAGCATCCTCTATGCATGGTTTTCCCTTATCATCTTTTAAGGCTTCCAGGCCTGCAATATCGAAACGTTCAATGATCTCGTTGATCTCTTTCGCATATACATCACTTAAATAATGTTCTTCTGAGATGAGTTGTAAAAGTGACATTTCATCCAAATAATCCAATTGTTTTTGCACGTGTTTGGCTTGTTCCGGGTATTGACCTGCTTGAACCTTTTTAAAAGCGGAAATTTTGCAAGCCTGCAAATGTTCAAACAATGCGACTTTCAAAATATCCATGAGCCTGTAACAAGGAGGAGCGATGACTGCTATAAATGTGTATGTGAGGGAGAGGACGTCAGTTTCGCAAACAAGAGGAAAACGATCTTTTATCCACTCGTCATGAACTTTTAGCCAGGTCTCACCTGTGACCATGACTGATCTTACTCCTTTAAGATCAGAGGCTCCTTCTTCTTTATTTGGGTCTGTGAGGGTAGCGCTTAAGTCTTGTGAATCTTGCCCTGCCCCTTCTTTATTTTGGTGATTGGAAGGGTAATAAAGGCAGACCTTGGCTTCACATATATCATCTTGAAGATATGAAAGGCCCTTGCCCGTATCGCGCGGTTTTTTTGTACAGATAAAACAAAAGCTGTCGTAATCTGCATTTGGCAACATCGCAGATTGTCCTGTTCCCATCAATGACATTTTGACCACCTCCCAATTTAGCTATTTCAAGATTTTGGTATGTTAACTATTTTATTTTATTGTACATGTTCACTAAGTTGCTAATTTCGTTCTCTATAATTCATATAACAGACT
>JABDAE010000140.1 GCA_013289325.1 Chlamydiota bacterium | reverse complement strand
TGGATGACCACATGGCCTGTCATGGTAGAAACAAGTTATCTTTTGGGGAAGGTCTCTTTACTTGAAGTGAGAAGATTTCCCCGCTACAGTTTTGCTCCGTTAGGAAAGACAATGCTTCTATTCCTTTGCCCGGAGATTTATTGTCAGCCTCGTAAGACCGATATAACCTTAAGTTGACACCATTGCGTGAACACATACGTTGCTCGGATTTTCCCTTCTATTGTATTTCATATACTGCTTAGCTCTTCCTTGAAAGTGCAACCCTTTAAAACGGATCGTTTTCTCGATTTTTTGATTGTAACAATGCGGTTGGTTGTTTTCCCACTGTATATCTTTCATTCCATCACGCATTTGATATCCTGGTCCTGCTCCACTTACGATTATTGGGTCAAAAGCAGTATTATTAATTGGAGTTTCAAGATCGCAGGTTGAGATCCCTCGTTCGATAATATAAGCTTTAAAAACGAACATATCAGAAATATGAGGATATTTATTTTCATAATCCTCAAAATTTAAGTAAAAGTAAGTTTGATATTCACAAAAAGAACGTATTTGGTCTATAGAGAAATAAGAACAATGGCCCGAGGCAGCTCCTGACCAGTGAAATAAAGCAAGGTCACAGTTAGAATAATTGCCATACTCCTCAGATACATTACAGTACAACATTACGTCTGAATCGCAATAAAACACTCTTTGTAGGTCATTTACTTCCATGAATTTTTTTAAGATGAACCACCGTTGAAAACAAAAGAGCTCGTATTGATAACCATTTGTAGACTTGTGTTTATATATTTTAGCAAAACCTTCAGCCTCTTCATGGTAATCGCTAATCATATGGTGTTCAGCATCAGTTTGACCGACATTACTCTCGTCTCCTAGGAGAAGCACTCTTTGGTTGTATTGCCGTGCTTGCCAAAGACTGTGCTGCAAATAGTCAGAGTTGGATTTGTGGATTAAGATCACCGGAATTTCATCACTTTGTGCTATGGAAAAGAAACTCAACAAAAGAAAAACTACGAAACCCCAAAATTTTTGCATGATACCCTACTTATTGTGGCAATGTTTTTTATTTTCCAGAATTTAGTTACCCTAACTCGTAAACTCCGGCTAGATCCGTCAAGAAATCAACTTTTTTCCGGCTAGCTTCCTACAAGCAAAACACTAAAGCGCTTTGATAAAGGCCGTTTTGCTAATTTTTCCGATCAGGTATAAATGTAACAGTGCTTCATAGTCCTCATAGAGATATAGCATAAGATTTTGACGAGCTAATTCTGTGAGAGTTTTATCTCGACTAGAGTTTTTGTTGTCATGCTCAAACTTTGTACATTCGAAACCAAATATTCGTAAGAAGTCTTCTTTAAAATTTTCCTGCATAATTACCCCTAAAATCTGTTCTGGAGGACAAACCTGGAGAAACTCTTTCAAGTAGTAGGCGATATCATGCTTACAGTGATGGATTATTTTGAGCTCTTCGTGCACAGATAAATTAGGTTCCCCATTCGTATAAAGCGCTTCTGCTAGAGCGTTGAGTGACTGGTATTTTGTTAACACCTCGTATTCCAGGGGAAATCTTTCCCTTTCGTTACCAGTTTCAACATTTCGATGGTACTGCCAGTTAAAGGCAGATATCATTCGGTTGATCGGATTTCGTGCTACAATTATATACTGGCAATTTTTACGATACAGAGGCTTTTGCAGGTGCACAATATCTAGTAAGTAATTGCTGTCTGCCTTCTTCAGAGCATCCGTGACGCTTCCTCCTGCACATTTTCCGATGTGGATTAATATCGTTTGGCTTGCCTTCTTTGGAACTTCTGAATCCGTCATATCTAGAATTTTTTGTGGCTTTATTCCAACTCCATCGACCATCGCGGGCACTGTCGAAAAGATATTGCAAGTCAAGATTAATAACGAAAATATTCTCATTGATTTCCTCTTTATACTTTCCAGTTGAAACCTGGAATTTTGACGACGTCTGCTTGGCTGCAGTTTTTTTGTCTTCACTTAGCGCTTGCCTATGGCAATGATGTTTCCTCCAGACAAAAAAACTTGTGCCGCCTCCTTGTCAAATTTTCCAGGATTCAGGTGGTCTGAGTATAGATTGTGTGTCATAAATTTATACTTTCATGGGGTTATTATACCAAACGTGGTTCAAAAAAAATTGCTAAATATGTCGCAAGTATTTTGTTGTTCCTTACTTAAGTTTTTTCTAGAAAACATGTTTCCAAGGATAAAGTCAAGTATTTGATCTAATAGCTGATCAGTTGTAACTGGCCCGACCCTATCATTAGTTTGCGTGTCCAAAGATTGTGAGGACCCATCGTAGTATGTGATATCTTTCGGATAGGGGGTATGGACGTGGTCATAATCGATTTGCAAAGTGATCCATTCTGGTAAGTTAGCGTTCAAAAGACAAGGGCAATTCTGACAGTGAAGATATGCTTGCGGGCGCTTGAAATGAGAAGGAGCCACCACTATTTTTTCGGGATTTTGGTTTAAGTAAGCCGACCACCATGAAAAGGAAGAATTGGCGATGATGTGGTGCTTTAATAAAGACATTAGAATAAATTCTTCGATATATTCTTTAGCGTCTATAAAGACAATAGGGCGCCCAAACTCTGCAAAGTACTTTTTACACCAATTGATCCGATCCGAAAACACGACAAAAAGCGCATCTTCAGGAAAATAGTGCTTCGCTTCTTCATAATATTTTAGACCTACAAATGGGATCTCTCGATTCCAGTATTTATTAAACGTCCTAACATGTACAGCAACAGTATTGGGGTGGCTAAGTAACTCCTGATATTTTAACTTGATGCTTGCTAGCTCGTTGTCGCTTGGAGTAAATAACTCAACCAATTTATCTCGATGATGATGAAAATATCTCCAAGTTTGAAAATACCCTTGTAATAATAGATCTGGTTGATTGGGAATGGCGAAATATTCCCAGTTGACGTAATTCTCAAAAACGTTTGCGATAGGCCTTGGCAAAGGAGTTGTGTCCAGTCTAAAGAATAGTCTTTTCCGATTCATCGGAATGTTATGTTCTTGTTTTTCTTCCAAGCCTGGGAATAGTGGTGTTTTATCGTGATCCCATGCAAAGGCAAGAGTTGTTGCAATTTCATATAGCTGATTGCCAAGCTGTCCGCTGCTTAGCCAGCAGGTGACATAGCCGTCACTTTGGGCATGTAAACTAAAATTAAAACAAGTGAGCACAAGGTAAAAAAAGGAGCGAATAAAAATTTGCAAAGCCATCAATGAACCAAAAAAATTGCTACACGGTAAGGACCTTATCACAGAAATTGTTTTTTTCAAAGAAATAGTATGCAGCGATAACAGAAAGCCTTTAGAAAATGTTCTAAAACAGATGAATGAAAGCCACTTTTGATGAAGTGGGACATCATAACTTTACTTCAGCTTTTTGGTCGAAGGGTTGGGGGCCGCTTCAATTCTTTCTAGACGAAATTTAAATTTTCAAAGGGTTTTAAAATTTCTTGCTCACAATATACACAAACTGATATTTTACTAAGAGCTCAATTTAAAATTGAGCTTTATACCCAAAAACCAACTTTTGAGATTGTTTGGGTATAACTACTTTAATCAGGACTCTAAATATAATGAAGATTTATCATTTATGTTTGACACTATTGCTGCTTATATCAAGTTTTAGCTTTTCTGACGATTACTTAAGTAAACCCAACGAGGGACAAGCACTTAGCAAAGAACTCGATGCTAAGAAAGACAAAATTAAAGAACTAGATAATCAGATAAATGCAAAAGAGACAAGACTGCAAGCGAAAGCGAACGAACTAAGCGCCCTGGAACAAAGGTTAGTCAATCAAACAAACGCGCTGCAAGAGCTGTTAAAAATGACCTCAACTATCGAATATAAACCTATTATAGAGAGTCCTAAAAATGGATGTACGGCACTAGCTTCCGATGAATATGGAATTATGGCAAAACGGGCAAGTGTCATGCCTATTCAAAAGTTTTTTATCATAGGAGAAAGATGCTCAGGTACAAATTATATCAATGCGCTCATGTTAAAGAATACGTATCTCGTTGAAAATGCAATAGGGCATAAGCATTTCCTCCCCTGGTATCAATTGCCAGCTGATACGTACGCTATCGATTCAACCTATTACGATTTCAGCAATACTGATGACCAATTATTTATCGTGATTATTAGAAATGCTTACGATTGGCTTCGTTCTTTTCATCAAGCCCCACACCACGCACATAAAACTCTTATAGGCGTCTCATTTTCTTCTTTCATTACTAAAGAATGGAAATATGATTTAGGCGACTTTATAAATCTAAAAGGTTTGGCAAGGCTAGGTCCTCTTTACGAACACGATCCACAAACTGGAGAACCTTTTAAAAATGTGATAAAACTGCGTACTGCAAAAATAGAAACAATGCTTCAGCTTCAAAATAGGGCGTCTAATGTTTATTACATTAACTACGAAACTGTACGCGATCACCCACAAGAGGTTTTGGAAGAGATTTCAAGACTTTTTTCTGTTAAGTTAAAACCCTCATTTTTTCCAATTACACAGTACATGGGATGGGGTAAACCTGTATATCCTAAAACTTATATGAAGCTTTGTGAAGAGGATTTAGCGTACATCAATCAAAATCTAGATGTGGAAATTGAAGCGAAAATAAAAAACACACTGATTACTGACCCAAAGAGACTTTAACCTCCAACTGCCGGATTTAGGTTTAACTCGATTTCTTGAAGTTATTTGGGTATAAAAGAGATAAAAGGGAGGTTTCTTAGATTTGAAGAGATTCTAGAAGTTGTGCGAGATTCACAAATTTGACTGAAATGCCAAAATATTCTCGCGTAAAAGATTCGGTGACATCAGGAGCAACTACAAAATTTTCACCTTTTGGATAAATATGTCTAAAAGCTTTAAGATTAGCCGGATCAAAATTTGCCATTTTCCATTTACATTCAATTGTAATGGGGTCTATTTGTCGTTTCGTAGAAATAATAAAATCCACTTCATGATCTCTTTTATCACGCCAATACCTGATTTCTGCCCTGTGCAATTGTCCTTGGAGCTCATTTAATACTACATGTTCCCAAAGAATTCCACAATCTTCTGGGCGAAGTTGAAACCATCCTCTATAGTAGCAAACAAAACCTGTATCAAATCCATAAACCTTGGGAGCAGATACAATTTCTGAAGGGCGGTGGGTATTAAATGGGCGGATGACATGAGCGACATGAGTCGCTTCTAGTACAGCAAGATAATTCATGATTGTATTTCTACTTACCTCACAAGGTGCTGTAAATTTTGTGGCTTCAAAAAGCCCTCCACTTTGGACTAGCAGTAATTCAACCAACTTTTGAAATGAATGTCTTTTCTCGAGCTTAAATAATTCCTGAATATCTTTTGCCCAGTACGAATCAATCCATTCTTGAAATCCATATTCAGGAAACTCATCACTTAGAAAAAACGGCGGTAATCCCCCATAAAGGAAGCGATGTTCCAATTTTGTATTGCCAAATTCCCCACTTTCATGAAAAAGCATCGGGGTTAGCCAAATTCTTTCTTTTCTACCAGCTAATGTATCTTGAAATTTATTGGAAGTCCCAAGAGTTGAAGAACCTGTTGCAATGATTTTTGTGCTATGAAAATGATCTGCCGCGATTTTTAATAACTCAGAAGGATTTGGCAAGCGATGAATTTCGTCTAAGATGAGTGTTTTTCCATTCACACCCTTCAAAAACATTTCAGGATCTTCCATCATATAACGAATTCTTGGCAATTCACAATCGAAATATTCTGCACCTTTAATACTTTGACAAAGACTTGTTTTGCCGGCGCGCCGTACACCCGACAACCAAATTATCGAACGACGCTTCCAGCAAGAAAAGATGCGCTGTATCCAAAACTCTCTAATTATAGGCAAAGTTTCCATATGTCACCACTTTGACGTTTAGCGCAACCAAACGTCATTCTGCATATGTTTAGTAAAAATTGCAAGTTAAATTAAAATAGACTTCTTGCGTAATTAAAGTTTTTGCTATTGTCCATTGTTTACGATGGAGGGCA
>JABDAE010000139.1 GCA_013289325.1 Chlamydiota bacterium | reverse complement strand
AGGAGGCACATTCTCCTCCTCCCATGGAGAAGGAGAATATAAAGCTTGGGCGTTCGGTAATGGGGAGAAGGTATCTTCTGGCAAAGAGCTTTTTTTGGTAGATAATGAGGCTTCTACATCTGCAGGAGCTGTAGAGTTACTTGCAGGTTGCGTAGGAGGCACATTCTCCTCCTTCCATGGAGAAGGAGAATATAAATTTTGGGCGGCCGGTAATGGCGAGAAGCTATCTCCTGGCAAAAAGTTTGTTTTGGTCGATAATGAGGTCTCTACATCTGCTGGAGCTGCAGTGTTGCTTGCAGTCGGCGTAGGAGGTACACTCTCCTCCTCCCATGGAGGAGGAGAATATAGAGCTTGGCCGTTCGGTAATGGGGAGAAGGTATCTTCTGGCAAAGAGCTTCTTCCAATGGATAAAGAGGTTTTTATTCCACTGCCAATAGGAGGTGTTGCAGGCATAGATTGCAACCCTATTTGTCGAACAATATTTACTTTCTCAAAATTTACTTCTTTTAGGCGAAAACGTCTTACGCACACCTCTATCGACCGGGATTGGGATTTCCATAAGATCGCCTGCTAAAGAAAAGCTTAAAATAGCGCCATCAATAGGGTCTAAAAGCACCCTTCTTTGCAAAAGGCACCGAATTTGCCCTTCATTTAACTCTTTGCCTTTATGCTCTTTCCATAACACAAAAGAGCACCCCTCTTTCCACCTTGAGCATCCATAACCCACTCTCCCTTTAATGATTTGGCTTTTACACTTTGGACATGGCCCATAGGACTCATACTCAATTTTTGTCATATCGCTACTTACAATCACTTGCTTTGTAAACCTTGCGATCTCTTCCATAAAATCAAGAGAGCTAAATTTACCTTGCTCCATTTTTTTAAGCCTCGATTCCCAATCCCCTGTCAATTCTGCAGACTTTAAGTTTGGATCGTAAATGATGGCGATGAGATATCGGCCAAGATCTGTTGCCAGTAAACTTTTACCTTTTCTCACGATATAGCCCCTTTTGAGCAAGATCTCAATGATCGATGCGCGCGTTGCAACAGTTCCAAGCCCCTTTTCCTTTAACGCCTCTTTAAGGGCTTCATCCTCAACTTGCCTACCCGCTGTTTCCATCGCCCCCAAAAGGGAGTTTTCAGTGTAGTGGGAAGGTGGCTTTGTATATCCTTGAAGTACATAAGGAAAATGGGGCCCGCTTTCCCCTTCCTTAAATAAAGGTAGCTGTTGCTCTTCCTTTTCATTTGCATCTTCTTGCTTTACCTTCGGGCATATACTCAAGCCACCTGAATCCTGGAATTTTGGCAGCGTCGGCTTGGCTGCAAGTTTTTGGTCTTCGCTCGCGCCTTGCCTCCCGGCAATGGTCGCTCGTTCCAGACCAAAAACTTGCGCCGCCTCCTTGCCAAATTTTCCAGGATTCAGGTGGCTTGAGTATAGAGCCGTCCATCCAGGAGATAAAACCCTTATCCCTCTAGCCTGAAATGGCTCTTGATTTGAAGCTCCAAGGACAGTTGTCACTTCTTTTACACAAGGGGGATAAAATATCGCAATAGTCTTTAAGACAATGGCCTCATAGACAAGTCTTACCTCATTGGCAATAGCTCCTGGAATTTTTCCTGTGGGGATGATGGCGTGGTGGTCTGTGACTTTTTTATCGTTGATGATCCGATTGGAAAAGGAAAGGGCCTCTAAATTCAACGGCTTGATCTCCGCCTCTTTAATCTGTAACAAGCTTTTAAGGACTTTAACGACTTCCCCCTTCATGTCGCCGGATAGATAGCGAGAATCTGTGCGAGGGTAGGTGATAAATTTTTGCTCATATAGCGTTTGCGCAATCTGCAATGTGTCTGCGGCAGACATCCCCAATCTTCGATTCATCTCTTTTTGCAGCTCTGTCAAATCAAAAAGCTGTGGGGGTAATTCTTGTTCACTCTTACTTGCCACTTTTTGAATGACGAATGGATGCCCCGTAATTTTATTTAAAATGGCATCAGCTTTTTCTTTGGCGCTAAAACGATCTCCTTTCAATTTAAAGACGACATCGCGATACTTTGTCAAAACCTCCCAAAAAGGCTCTTTTTTAAAATGGCGAATCTCGTCGTCTCGATTGACGAGCATGGCTAAAACAGGTGTTTGCACCCGTCCAACGCTCCAAAGCATGTTGCCTCCTCCAAAGCGCACCGTGAAATTTCTGGTCGCATTTAAGCCCACAATCCAATCCGCTTCACTTCGACATTTTGCTGCGGCATATAAGTTGTCGTAGTCTTTACCTGGTTTCATATTTTTAAAAGCAACTTGAAGGGCTTCCTCTGTCAAAGATGAGAGCCAAAGTCTTTTCCAAGGCTTATGGGTGCATTCTGCCATCGTCTGGATATAGCGAAAAATGAGCTCGCCCTCTCTCCCAGCGTCCGTTGCCACAATTAATTCATTTGCTGCTTTCATCAGCTTTTTGATGATTCCAAACTGTTTTTTTGTCCCTTTATCATCGATGACTTGCAATTGAAATTGACTTGGAATAATGGGAAGAGTGGCAATGGACCATTTCTTAAAAAAGGGATCGTAGTGTTCTGGCTCTTTTAAAGACACCATATGGCCAAAGGCCCAAGTCACCTGGTACCCATTTCCCTCAAAATACCCTTCATGGCGCGTATTAGCTCCTAGAAATGTGGCCAAATCGCGTGCAACTGATGGTTTTTCTGCCAGAACGACTTTCATTTAACTCCTTTCAAAGCTTTCAACTGGAACGAGTATAGACTTCTTACATGTTTTATAGATAAAGATTCTTAAGAAATCGCAAGCCTTCCACGACTTCTATTCCATTATCAACCCTTTCCCTTTTTATTTCTTTTACGATTTGAACTGCGGCAAGACTATATTTTTGATGGAAAAATTTAATTCCCGGGCTGATTTGGTGATCTGAATTTTTAACTTCTATAATTTGTTCAATACTTTGTTCTGTGACGATGGCAAAATCAACTTCATGATGTTCTTTTGTGATGAGATAGTGAATTGAAGTTGGCTGAGCTAGATAGTCAATTTTTGCATAGGCATGTTTGAGAAGACATCCTGCTACAAAATTTTCAAATTTAATTCCCTCATTGCCCATGACAAGACCAGTATCGAAAAAATAGATTTTTGGCTCTTTAAGAAGACTTCTTGCAATATTATTGGAAAAAGGGGTGACTCTAAAGATGATGTAAAGGGTTTCTAAAATTTCAATGTATTTTTTTACTGTATTTGGGGAAATGGCCACATCTTGTGCAATCGATGTGTACGAAATGGGAGAGCCAACTCTTTCTCTTAGCAGCTCAAATACTAAGCGAATGGCGTTTAGGTTTTGTATGTTGTCAAAATCAAGAACATCTGTTCGAAGTAGGCTGTCAATATATTGCAAACGCCACCTATTCGCATCAATAAGATCTTCCGTTAAAAAGGGCTCTGGAAATCCACCCCGTTCAAGAAATCTATTAAGAGTGTAGGGAGTATTTTCCTTATCGCATTCTGAAGGAGAAAGAGGGAAAAGTCTATGGAGAAAATAGCGCCCTGCAAGCGAGTCTCCCACTTGATTGAATACTTCAAGACGAGCGCTTCCTGTCACGAGAATTTTTTGATGAGGCGGTTTTGTATCGAAAATGCCCTTTAGATAATTTTTCCAATTATCCATCTTATGGATTTCATCAAAAATGAGTAAATCAGTAGATGGCAGCCAAGATTCTTGTAAGATGATCTTTCTATCGGCTAATCGATCATAAGATAAATATAGGGATGTGGGAAACTCTTGTGCGATAACTTTGGCAAGGGTGGTTTTCCCTGATTGCCTAGGTCCTGCGAGAAGCACCATTTTCTTTTGCAAATCTTTTAAAATTGCTTTTTTCTGATATCTTTCCATGTTCGACTATTTTGCACGGTATTGCGAAAAAGTCAAGACTTTTCCGCAAACCATTTCGAAAAAGTCGTCCAGTATCACTCCCATTTTTATAACTGCATCATCTCCCACATCCTTCTAAAGCCTGGACATATCTTAAGCATTTCATCCTTAGTCCCTTCTGCAACCTTTCTCCCTTTCTCCAGATAGACGATCTTATCGACGTGCTCAATGGTAGAGAGCCTATGCGCGATGATGATTTGCGTGATCTTGCCGCTAAGTTCGCCAATGGCATTCTTGATATAATGCTCACTCACTGCATCTAAAGATGACGTCGCCTCATCCATGATGAGGATGGGCGCCTCTTTTATCAGAGCCCTTGCAATCGCCAGGCGTTGCTGTTGACCGCCCGATAGATTCTTGCCCCCTTCCGCAACTTCTGTCGCATATGCATCAGGTAAAACGCTAATAAATTCGTGCGCATGCGCCTTTTTAGAAGCGCTTAAAACTTGCTCTTCAGTAAAATCCCTTCCAAACGCGATATTAGCTGCAATCGTATCTAAAAATAAAAAGGGCTTTTGAGGGACAAAGGCCATCGCTTCTCGAAGCGACTTTTGGGTGTATTGTGAAATGGGCCGACCATTAATTAAAATTTTTCCTTCTTGCACATCGTAAAGGCGGGGAAGCAATTGCGCAATTGTCGATTTGCCAGCGCCTGTCGGCCCCACAAGTGCAACAGATTCCCCTCTTTTGATCGTCAAAGAAAAGTCTCTTAAGACCCAATCTTCCCCATAGCGAAAACCAACCTTATCAAAGACAATGGCCATATCCCCCTTTTGATGGGGCACCTTAAAGTCAAGATCTTCTACCCCATCTTGAATTTCCGGCTTTAAATCCATCACCTCAAACATCCTCTCAGCTGCTGCAATCCCCCTTTGAATGTGGCTATTTTCCTCTGCAAACTTTTTAACCGGCTCATAAAAAAGATAAAGCATGCCGCAAAAGAAAAGCACTTCTGATACATCCATATGCAAGGCATAAAGGCCATATAAAAGAACTGTCGCAAGACAAAGCATCGCAATGGTATGCACAATGGGGCGAGAAGATAGATCGTAGCGCGCGCTTTGCTTTTCTAAATCTGCCATCTTGACATTTTTTTCCTGATACTTTTTAAGGGAAAATGGCTCCATGGCAACTACTTTGATCGTCTGAATCCCCCCTAAAAAGTCAAGAAGCACCGATGTAAAGTGCTCTTGGTTCTTTTGAATTTGCTTAGAAATCCTCTTCACTCGCCTAGCGAGAAAAACAATCGGAAATATGATTAAGGGAAATCCCACAAAGATAATTAAGGAAAGTTGCCATGAGGTCAAAAAGCACACAGTTAACGTGGTGATGATGGTAAATGGAGTCTGAAGGTAATTCACAAGACATGCATTGATCGCCTCTGCAATAAGCGCTGCGTCCCCCACAACACGCGAGGATAACCCGCCCATATTGTGCTGCTGATAAAACGACATGGGAAGAGATTGAATATGCTCAAAATACTCTTGGCGAAGGTCTTGGCTCACCCGTATAGCAATAAGACGGGTGCAAAACCTGTGGGTAAAAAGAACAAGCGCCTTAAAAATTGCGACTAACACGATCATCACAGCTAAATTAAGGACATTGCCCGTGATATGAAAATGGCTATCTAAAAAATGGGTGCCTTGTTCGATAAGATTCTTTGGATGCCACTTGGCCATATAGCGCTCTGCCAAAGATTTCGTGATCCCATTTGGACTTTCCTCAGCAATTGCATTAAATCTCTCATCTAACTCTTGCTTTGTGATCGCATTGGTACGGACGAGTTTACCCTCTTTGATGGGAGCAAAAAGCTCAAAAAAACCAGGACCGCTCTTTATCATGACACTTGCAGTGAACATCTCTAGTTGCGAGGCAACTGTTAAAAGTAACATCGCAATCAGGGTAAGCACCACTAAAGCTCTATGCTTATGCTTATAAAACGCAATCCAAAATAAACGACTCATCGATTGTCCCCTCTACCCTAAGAATTTTGTGCAATTTATCTATTTTTATGCTATACCATAATTGATCTCTCATAAAAAAAGTTCAACTTATGCAAACAAAATTCATATTCATCACGGGAGGCGTCTGTTCTTCCTTAGGTAAGGGACTGACTGCCGCCTCCATCGGTTTACTCCTTGAAAAA
>JABDAE010000138.1 GCA_013289325.1 Chlamydiota bacterium | reverse complement strand
CCGGGGAAAAATAAAAATGATTCGGCATGGGCTAACTTCCATCCCGATTGAAGAAGAGTATCGCAATCGCGCTTAAAACTTTCAAACCCGCAGCTAATATAAATAAGTCTAAGGTTTTTTTTGACTGCGCAAAGTGCATTAAGTAGATTTTGATCAAGCCCTTTTCTTGGAGGATCTACGATGACGAGATCGAATTTTTCATCCAACAAATTAGCTGATTTTGCCGAATTAGCAACGATAAAAGATAGACGAAGCTTTTCCTCTTGTGTTAAAGGCTTTATCGATTCCTCAAAACACTCCTTTGCCATTGGAAATATTTCGACAAAGCAGATTTTTTCGCACCTATCCAGTAAAGAAAGCCCAATCACTCCTGCTCCTGCGTAGTATTCTAAAAGGTGCGTTCCACGTGGAACAAAAGATTTTAAACGCACAAGAAGGTCATTAAAAACCTCAACATTTGCCTGCATAAAACTACCTGGATGTAATCGAATAGATGTTTTTGCTGCCTCAATCCTTAAATTCAACCACCTTTTTCCCTTAACCAAGTGCCACCTCGGGCTAAAGATGACATTTCCTTCTGCCGGATTAAAATTGATCCAAAAGGAGTGCCAAAGATCAACGCGCGCATCCCAGAGTTTATTTAACGCCTCTAACGCCAACTGAGAACCTTTCCACATATCTTCTCGAATATTAAAAACAAATACAACCTGCAATTGATTGGTAGTGTTTTCCACCGTCAATTGCAAATAGCGCAATAAACCCCCTTTCTCATAAGGCGAAATACCCTCTTGTATGATCCAATCCAAAATAATTTTGATGGCGCAATTGATAAGGGGGTGATGGACTTTGCATTGAGGAATATCTAAGACATCATGAGATCCCCTTTTATAAAGCCCAATATGAGGGGTTAAGACTGAGCCCTGTACGGCAAGCTTTGCACGATACCGCCAAGAAACTGCAGATTTTCGATGCAAATGAAATGGACTGATCCCCAATTTCAAAAAAAAATCCCTCGCTTCTTGAAATAAAAGAATATTGCCCACATCTTCATCTTTTTGACAGCCGCTGCACGGGCCAAAGTGTGGGCAATGGATATCATCTGATGCGCTATTCATTAACCCAGCTCCAGTTGCTGCCAAGATTAATGCCGTCTGTTTTTATGGCGTGCGCAAAACGGGTGTTTTCTATTTGTGAATAAACAGGAAAGCGCAAAGAGATCGCTTCATCGCTAATTTTCTTACCGTTATGGATGGCAAGTTGGAGTTTAATCAGATATTCACCCGCATTAAAAAGCGATGTGTTGAATTTAAAAGAAAGCCTTCTTTTCCCCACCTGTAAAAACTCCTCGTGATGCTTTGGATCTTCAAATGTGTGTGATCTAGCAATCAGTTGATTGCGCATATTCCAAATTCCAACTGACAAGAAAAGATCGGAATGCGGCTTTAAAATCTCATAATCGATAGAAAGAGATAAAACTTCATTTTGATAGAAAAATTGGCTGGCGGCGCCGCTAATGACAGCGCTATAGATGCGGATATGTTCATCACCCAAAACCCCTTCCCAACTAAATGATTGCGCCTTTAAGTGCTTGACGTATGCGCTTACGCAAGGTTCAATAGCTCCTGACTCTTTTACAATCCCATTTTCCAAATAGATCCCCTTGTTACAAAGGGATAAGACCGAATTGACATCGTGGCTCACAAATAAAACAGTGCGCCCAGAAGCTCCTAAATGATCTATTTTCTTAAAACATTTAGCTTGAAACTGAGTATCTCCAACAGCTAAGACCTCATCTAAGATCAAGATGTCAGAGTCAAGATGCGCTGCAATCGCAAATCCAAGGCGTGTACACATACCAGATGAAAATCGCTTGACTGGAGTGTCTAGGAATTTTTCCATTTCGGCAAAGTCGACAATTTCATCGAATTTACTCTGGATCTCTTTACGTTTCATCCCAAGGATTGCGCCGTTTAAAAAGATGTTTTCCCTTCCTGTAAGCTCTAAATGAAAGCCTGTTCCGACCTCCAAAAGGCTCGATAAACGCCCTTTAATTTTTACGCGTCCAGATGTGGGCGCCGTAATTTGAGATAAAATTTTTAAGAGCGTCGATTTACCCGCCCCATTGCGTCCGATGATGCCGACGCGATCTCCTTCATGGATATCAAACGAAACCCCTTGCAGCGCCCAAAACTCTTCATTGACAAGGGTCTTTTCTTTTTTCCCCCTTAAAAAGGGGAAGCAAAGCTTTTCCACAACTAGATGGGCCTTTCTTGTAAATGTCTCCACAAGCGTCTTGTTCAAAGAAATCCCATCTAAAGAGCCGAGTTGATATTTTTTAGATAAATTTTGTATTTCAATTGCTACTGTCATGATTAGCCTATTAAATTCCGTCTGCAAAAATAAGTTCCATCTTCCTAAAATACCGAAGACCTGTGGTAAACAATAAAATGGAAAGAATGGCGGAGATGCTAATTGAAGCTAAAATATCGGGATGAATGATTCCAAAAAAGGCGTATCGAAAGCTATCGATTATGCCCACCATGGGGTTTAAAAAAAAGACCCATTTCCAAACCCCTGTAATAATATAAGACCCATAACCAACAGGAGAGGCAAAGACACCAAACTGTACTAAAAATTGAACGATAAAGCGAAAGTCGCGATATTGCACAGTGATCGCAGAAAGCCAAAGGCTTACCCCCACACAAAAAATGAGGACAAGCGCTAAAACAAGGGGAAGAGATAAAAGAGCTAAGAAGCTGTAACTGCCCATATACACCATGAGAATGGCAAGTAGGGCCAAATTGATAGCAAAGTCGACGAGATTGACAAGAATAAGCGACGTGGGAAGGATGATCCTTGGAAAATAGATTTTGGTGACGAGATTGACATTATTGATAAGAGAGTGGGTCGCATCGAAGGCAACGGATGAGACAAGTTGCCAAGGGAGCATTCCGGCAAGCACAAAAAGGGAATATGGAGTAGATCCTGAGGATAGGTGCGCGATCTTGCCAAAGATAAGGGTAAATAGCGCCATATTCAGAAGGGGGCGAACGATTGCCCACGCAATGCCGAAAAAAGCCTGTTTATATCTTACTAAAATATCGCGCCAGGCCATAAAAAAAAACAGCTCTCGATAGCGCAAAAGGTCTTTAAAATAGTCGCCTGAATTTTTCTCAGCTTCTAATGTCTGTTCGATGGGTGTGTAGCTGGATTTGTTGGTGGATTTGTAGGTGGATTTATTCATGGCCTACATTTTAATACAAAAAGCCAAAGTAAAAAAGAGGTATTTCACCTTCAAAAAAGAAATTTAGGGCTAAAATCGAACAGTCATATCTACGCCAGCTAAGAGCATCCCTTTCTTTTTTCCAAGATCAAATGCTTTATAACTCCAGTTTCGATAGTAGCCGATTTCGGGGCGAATTTGCACGAGTGTATTAAAGTTATGAGTCAACCCAATGGCGTGACTAGTATATGTTCCGGCAAAGGCTGAACGCTCTCCATCTTCGTCGCGCCAAACTTCATTGCGAACGGTGATGAAGTCCTTGTCAGTGAATTTGAACATGGTGTAATTCACGACTCCATAAGTCAATGTCGTTCCATGAATATCTGCACCTATTCCTCCGCCGCCGCCAAATGATTTAACTGGACCTGCGCTAGGAGTCCCCCCGACTACAGCATCCTGCTGCCACATGAAATAACTTTCTGTTTTTGTATGGATCTCGTCATTAAATTTATGTTGCCATGTCCCCACAACATAATTGAAGTTATCATGGCCAAGCTCTTGTCCATACATCTTGAACCTTTGAAACTTTGCGCTGTTAATTGCGTTTAGGACTAAATAAACCGAGTCATTATTATCGCAAGACACCCAACGAACGCCAAACATTGCAGTTGGCACCGCTCCCTTATACCAAGGAGCCATATCGGTTCCTGCATGAATAGCGGCCTGCACTGTCCAGTTCTTATTAAGCATTATGGTTGCCATAATACCTGTTTGAGTATATGTATCGAATGTGAAAAGCAACGAATGTGTTCCCATATAATTGTCTGGGGCAAACTGTGTTTCGATATCCGGACATGCGATCCATCTGCCTAATCGTAAAATCATTCCTTCAGCTACGTTCGGCGTGTAAATATCTACATACTGCTCTGTAAAATCATATCCATAGAGTTTGTTGTGCTTTAATAATTGCCCGCTTGTCCACCCTCCAGATGTCATGTATCGATAATCGATACCATATAAAAAGGTGGATCGAAATCCGATATCAAAGTGATCTGTTTGCGCGGAATTAACTTCTCTTTCTACACGAAATATAAATTGATCAAGCTCAACTCGATTAGGCACTATCCAATAAGAATCAGGTGTATTAGAATGTCTGCATGCACTTAAGTTTGCCGAGCCATTTAGCCAGCCATAAGCTTTGATTCGACTGTTTTTGATCGCCTCTCCACATGGCGTTTGATAAATTCTTTTCATTAATGGATAGACACTATCGCTTGGTAAAACTCCGACTAATGGGCTTCCCTGGTACTCTCCAGATGGGAAAGGGGGAGAAGGAAATGGCGCAGGCAATGCGCGCCTTTTTGGCTCATCTTCCTTTGACTTATCTTCTTGAGATGGGGATGTGATGTTTTGCTCTTCTGAACAATCTGCAAAATCACCGGGCATGTTGTAAAATCCCTCAATACTTTCGGCTAATGCCGTTTCAGTGGCGCTGCAGATTGCAATCCCAATAAGTATCAATAGGAGAGCATATCGATTGTTTGAATTGCGCATGTTATATCCATTGAAAAATGTTTTCATGTAAAGAATAATCCTAGATCCGGCAGTTCGAGATGGCAAATTAATGCAAGATCTTGAATTAGAATCACTTTGCAATGGGGTGGGACATTCCCAGAGGGTGTTGGACCACCCCATTGCAAATGATTCTGGTTCAAGAGATTGCGTTAAGTTGCCGTCTCCAATTGCCGGATTTAGGATAATGAAAACATTTGTCGATAACTTTGTCTACACTTTTGGGCGCATCTTATCAAATGTTTAAAACAGCTCATCTTTTTACAACTTGTAAACAAGTTATTGACGTGGGCTCTCCTTCAGGAGTTCTCTCATAAAGTACGAACAAACCCACACTCTCTTAAGAAGAAGAAATATTATCTATATAAAGTTATTAAGTAGTAAGAGTGTGTGGAGAGTTTGCAAAATCTTGAAGATGTGTAACAACCCTTGAAAAAATGTACTCTCTTAGGGTAAACTCCCGCTAGATTAAATAGCCTAAGGCGATAAATTAATGCAAGATTTGCAACCCGAATATTTCTTTAACCTCTTATCTTATGAGCATAAAGCTTTATTTGCAGGAAAAAACCATCTTTGGGAAGTTTTATCGTATCTTAAACCATATTTAGCATCACTTCCTCTTGGCAAGGTAGAGGCTAAAATTTCAGATGGAGCCTATATCATCGATCGTCATTTAATCTCGATAGGAAAGGGTTCTGTCGTTGAACCTGGGGCTTATATTAAAGGGCCTTGTTACATCGGAAATGATTGCACCATACGCCATGGGGCCTATATTCGCGGCGACGTATTGATAGGAAACGGATGCGTTGTCGGACACGATACGGAAGTCAAGCACTCCATTTTTCTTAACGAAGTGCATGCCGCTCATTTTGCTTACCTTGGCGATACGATTTTAGGTAATCGGGTCAATTTAGGTGCTGGAACAATTTGCGCCAACCTCAAATTTAATAGAGCAAAAGTTGCAGTTGGTGGCATCGATACAGGGCTATCAAAATTTGGGGCAATCATTGGAGACGATTCTCAGACAGGTTGCAACAGCGTCACTAATCCAGGAACCTGTGTGGGGCAATCTGTTTGGATATATCCATGTACAAATGTGGGCGGCTTTATCCCCTCACATTCTACTGTAAAAAATAAAGTGCAATTAGAAATTGTGTCTTCTTTAAGTTAACTTCAATAGCGAGTGGTTGTTTGTGTACAAGGTTATCAGTAAAAGTTCTAAGATCAAAATTTCATCTATCTTAAAACCCTATCAAAAAAAATTTGAAGCGTTTATTAAAAGT
>JABDAE010000137.1 GCA_013289325.1 Chlamydiota bacterium | reverse complement strand
TATTTTTAAAGTAATCTTAAATATAAGAAGCGGCACTTATAAAAACAAGGTAATTATGATTATTGAACTCGGCGTGACTATTATTGCTTTTTGCATGCTAATTTTATTGACTTTATTGTTAATTTTTGGAATGAAAATGCAACAAATTGCTAAATCTTTAGAAGAAGAGAGGAGAAAGATAGATACTCTCTTCTTTGAATTGAGTTCATCGTTAAAGCAGACAACGCAAACCCTTGAGTCCATCGAAAATTTATCAGTTTGCCTTAAAGAAAAAATCGATGTCGTTGATCCATTGTTTCAGTCCATTGCCCTCGTGGGCGATGTTGCAAGATCCCGTATTATCGAAGCAAGATCTGAATTAAATCGGTCTAATGTAGAAGATTCTTCCTTTCTATCAAACAATAAAATTAAACCATATGAAATTGCTGAATTATTCATACTTGTTGTTAACATATGGAAAAAATTAAAAAAAAGGAGTGAAATATGAGAAAACAATATAATAAAACATATCCAATTTCTAATCAAACAATCATTGGGAGCCTTCTAATTGGAACAGCCCTTGGCGCAGCCACTGCCTTTTTGCTTTCAAAGAAGGGAAAACATTTCCGCGATTCAGTTATCGAAACATGTACCGATCTTAGCGAAGAGGCAAAAAATATTGCGGGTCAAATCGCTGAAAAATCGATCGATGTCTCCCATGACATTTCAGATAAGCTATTCAATGGCACTAAGCCGCGCACAAATGAGCAAATGAATTGGATCATTGGAGGAATAGGTGTTGCAATTTTGGGAATTGTAGCCACTGCCTACTTTTCACAAGGTCCTGAACTGCGCGACAAAATCCTTCATACTTTTCAAACCGTGACTGATAAGACCTCTAAAATTGCAGGAAATCTCAAAGAATCTGTCCATGATGTGACAAATAATTTGGATGAAAATCTATCCACTTGGGTCAATACTGCGCAAGAGTTTCTCGAAGTTGTCAATGGATATGCAAAAGATGCCGTTAAAGAAGTCCCTTCTACAAAAAACATAGAAGAATCCTCTTTAGGCAAAGTAATGGATTTAGCCGATTGCGGGATTAAGCTATACAAACACTTAGTAAAAAAATAGGAGGTGATATATGTCTACAAATAAAAATCTCATAGCAGTAGCTTTAAGCGTATTGCTAGGATCTATGATCGTAACCCTTTATCCGCAAAGAAAGCAGATATTAAATGCCATCGCTCAAAAAGGGAGCGAACTTAAGGAGCAATCTCAAGATTTTGCCGATGATATGGTAAGACGAGGATTGGCTTTGGCCCATCTTGAAAGATTAAAAGAACACAATGGAATGCGTGCGGGGATGCGTACGCTCTCATGGCAAAGTGGTCTTGCAGGACTTCTCTTAGGAAGTGGTGCTGCACTTATGTTAGCACCAAAAACAGGACGAGAAACGCGAAAACAAGTCAAAAAATTGTATTGGAAACTTTTTGGGAAAACACAAACGCTTATTCATGACTTAAGTAACTCTACTTCTCCTTTTATCAATACAATCTATCCGATTGAAAAACCGAGAAGAAAGGGAGTCAGAAGAAGGTCGATGATGAGGAAACTAAAGTAAAATTCATCTTTTTTTAAGTCCCAATGGGACCCAAACATCTTTGTTTGGGTACCGTTTGTAACGCTAATTTTATAAAGCGTCGCTGATTAAGCTTGCAAAGGCTTCCTTTTCTCTTAAACCCACAACACGAGACACCTCTTTGCCATTTTTAAAGAGGATGACAGTAGGAATTGAGGTCACCTGATAATTTGTCGTTGTATCTTGAGCCGATTCAATGTCGAGTTTAGCAATTTTTGCTTTGCCGGCAAACTGAGCTGAAAGCTCATCTAAAATCGGTGCGATCATACGGCAAGGGCCGCACCAATCGGCATAAAAGTCGACTAACGTGACTCCGTTGCTGATTGTCGAAGTGAAATTATCATCATTTAAGTATAACAGATTTTGCGCCATTGCTAAAGATCTCCTTATGTTTCGGTATAAATTCGTTTTCGGCTATCTTATCAAAATACTCCCTTTAACACAAGCAGCCTTATGGGTTTTTGCCCATCCGGTTCTTTAATTGTTTGATGAACTTTTCAACTAAAAGTCTATCCTCAACGGCGTTCATCTCATTAGCTGAGGCAATTGTCTGCTCTTTGCTCCATTTTTTCATGGTTTCACATCTTGGAACTTTTACATTCATTAAAAAGTGTTCATCTTTTGTCCAATAGTGATTTAAGACAATGAGATCTGTCTGTATGGGCGAATCGTGACTGTGTTCTTGTTTTGTCTTGTTCGGACGCACTGCAAAATAGGGGGATTTATATGTAAAGCAGTGGGTATTGACGACATCTTTTACCCTTTCCGGACGGACGATGCATTTGACGTGACTGTTCCATCCAAAATGCGAGTCTGCCCTAAATGTCAAATGCTCAAGCATTAATTCACCGGGAAGTATAAAAGGGACCTGACTTGTTCCAAAACATTGCCAATTGACAGTAACTCCGGCATAGCTTTCGTAATTAGATAAAAACTCCGTAAGGGTAGTGTTTTTTTTGGGTAAGAAAAACTCATCTATATCGATCACTGCAAGCCATTTAGTCTTATACTTAGCTTTGCCAAGAACGTCTTTAATGGCTTCGTTTTGCGGGTAGCCTGGTTGAGAATAATCGATATAATCGACAATCCCGTTGGCAATATATGGTGCGAGGACCTTAAGAAAATGGTCTTTGCTATTGTGATTATAAAGATAAAAATGCTGGACACCTAGCATTAAATGATATTCGATCCACTCTTTAAGATAATCCCCTTCATCTTGAAACATAGCCATGACGGATAGATTATATTGGTATGGCCGTTTATCTCTTTTAGCCTCGACACTCGAAAAAAAAAGGAATGAAGTTAAAATGCATATTCCTATACATATGACATTAAGTAATTTAAATATATTCTTACACATCTTTCATCCTTAAAAGGAGAAATGTGTCATATATTCTGTAAGTTGTCTATAAGAATTTCTAAGCTCCCTATACGATCTGCGCTACTCTGCTTTTTGTTCTTGAAAGAGGAGAGTATGCTGAAAACTTTAATTACGCAAGAGGTCTAATATTAATTCGCCCATGGCGTCAAGGTACACTGCCTAGTCACTCATGATTAGATGGATTGCGTCTCTTCCCCCCAAACATGAATTTAAAAACCCTACTTAAGACAGAGGCCATCTTGGAAAAAAAATCCTTTGAAACTTTAGGGTTTACTTGGGCCGTGTGTTCTTCTATGCTACCCGTCTCGATATCGTATTGATGTTGTAAAACTTTCCGTACTTTCTCTTCATTTTTACTCTCTTTACGCGTTGGCAGAGTATCTGGGATTTCATAATTGATATATGTGACTTGTGGATATTTTTCATCCTGTATTCTTTCGCCCATAATACACCTCCTTATAACACAACATGTTTAATACATATACATGATTATAAACAATAAAATTATTAATTGCAAACGACATACATAAACAAACAACATCAAAATTTGGTATTTTAATGTATACTTTGCCTATGTATAGCACTTTTTCTTTACCTAATTCTATTTCAAATTGAAAAAAAATCCACCTTTGTGATAGTCTCAAGATCTCTTAAAGTTTTATACCTTTTTTAAGGATCTTCTGATGCATACATCCAATCCAAGCACCCATTTAGTTCTTGCCTACTACACTTTTACCCCTATTAAAGATCCCATAGCAGAAGTAAAACTCCATAAACAATTCCTAAAAGATAAAGATTTTACCTGCCGCATTTATGTTTCAGAAGCAGGGATCAATGGACAATCCAGCGGCACTGTTCAAGACGCTACAGCCTACATGGAATGGATGCATGGGCGAGAAGAATTTAAAAATATTCGCTTTAAGATCCACTCTCACAACGAACAGGCATTCCCCCGCCAGACGATCAAATATAAACAAAAACTCGTCGCAATCGATGAAAAAGTCGATATGTCAAAAACAGCTACACACCTCTCTCCTAAAAAATGGAAAGAGATGCTTGGAAATAAGGAAAAAGTACTTCTTGACGTGCGCAATGACTACGAGTGGAAAATTGGCAGATTCGAGGGCGCAACATTGCCTCCTTGCGAGACATTTCGAGAATTTGCTGAATATGCCGATCAACTTAAAGAGACGAGCGATCCAAAAACCACTCCTGTCATGATGTATTGCACAGGGGGAATTCGATGTGAACTCTATTCTGCAATATTAAAAGAAAAGGGATTTGAAGAAGTCTATCAATTAGATGGTGGCGTAATTGGCTATGGCCTTGAAGAAGGCAACGATCATTGGCTTGGTAAACTATTTGTCTTTGATGATAGGCTCTCTGTTCCCATCAGCAACGAAGGAAGTGCACCTATCATCGGGGCATGCCTCCATTGCAATTGTCCAAGTGATGCGTACTATAATTGCGCAGACATGGACTGCAACACCCTATTTATCTGCTGCCCAAGCTGCCTTAAAGAATTTCAAGGGTGCTGCTGCAGCAGATGCCAAGAAGCTCCAAGAAGGCGCCCTTATCACGAGACAACAGTCCATAAGCCGTTTAGAAGAGCGCATACATATAAATCTTTATGCCTCTCGCCTAATTCTCAGTAGATTCAACATCTTTTTCTGATATTCTGCTGTGACAACGGTAAGACCTGGCTTTATCCCCTCTTCTGATAGCTCAAAGGCTTTAAGGGTATTGCAAATGCGCCCATCAAGCCTCACCCCAATTCCTTTAATTCCCGCCATTATACCAAGATCTGCAAACATTTTTAAGGTCATCTCACAGGCCGTTATCAAAAAAATGACCTTTTTTTCCGGATTGGCATGTACAATATCTAAAATTTTACCTCCAATATAGTGAATTGTAGGGATAAATAACGGGATAACGCCCGTCTTAGGAAGGGCGCTTACGCATTTGCCGATGAAACACTGCCTGCATACTGGATGGTCTTTTTCAGCTATGCAAAGATCGCTAAAACGCCCGGATGGGCACTCAAATGGTTTGTGACAATAGGAAAAACCGAGGACAAGCAGCGTATCTTTTCTCTTAAGATATTGGGTAAATTCTTCTTCAGAATTTATACCATAAAAATAGAAATCTCGATCGATCCGAAGAGACTTTGCCGATAATAGCGATTTTATGAGCCTATAGCCATATGTGAAAGGATGCTTAAAAAACTTTTTCAAAAGAGAAAACTTGTGATCCTTTCGAATCATCCATTTAAATGCCTTCCATTTTAAATGTTTTTTCGTCTCCTCAGTCATCCCGGGCATATTTGGTAAAATCGCAAGGGTCTTAATTGGACACTTGCTTGCCGCATTTTTTGCGCCCTCATCCCAAGCGATTTCAGCTTGATCCCAACTGACATGAGCATCCCACATTTTCAATTTTGACATTTTCACCTTTCCTGGTAAACTGTTTGGCATGCAAGAGCTTATTTACGCAATCGATAAGGATTGCTCCATAAACGATAAGGCGATCGCCATTAAAATACAACTGGCGAACAAAATTGGCTTCGCCTATAAACCGCTTGAAAAGCAAGAGATCCTAACGCAAGGTAAACTCCTTAAAGCCTCATCTGCAAAAGACTCCCAGCTCATCCCCTTTCTCATTAAAGAAGAGCTAAGCTATCTTAAAACCCGCTTTAAAAAGAACTCTTTAGATCCAAACACTCTGTTTAATACTGTTCGTATTGCCTATAGCGAAACGATGGAAGCCTTTAAACTATTTTCCACTACAGGTAAACTGTTTTTTCACGATAAAGCACTTATCGTCGACATTTACGGAAAGACAGAATTTTTTTATAAGGTGACTCCCAATACTATCGAAGGATGGATCAAGACAAAATCGGAACGCTACATCCTTGAAGATAGCATCGAACAAAAGATGATGAAGCTAAAATCGATGAAGTCAGGCCTTGCCAAGGAGCTACTCGATGGGGATGACATTTCGATAAGCGCCCTTACAATCGATGACTTGATGTTTTTAAGGTATCACCATGCTCGATTCGATTGCTTATATTGCCAAAGCACTTAAACCTAAAAACGGCAGTTGGAGACGCTAACTTGACACAATCTCTTGAACCAGAATCATTTGC
>JABDAE010000136.1 GCA_013289325.1 Chlamydiota bacterium | reverse complement strand
TGGTAGCCCACTTCCAGAATGGCTGACCTTTAACCCCTCTATTCCAGCTTTGATCGGAACTCCCAAACAATCTGATGTGGGCAATCTGAAAGTCCTCATTTATGTCAAAGATGCCCTTCATAAAGAAGTATTTTCACCTCTAAACATTGTCGTGAGTCACGACAACCGCCCACCACAAGTCGCAAGTAAAATTGCAGCGCCTCTTGCAAAAGTTGGCGAAGCATATAATCTCATCCCAACAAATGCCTTTACTGATCCCGATGGCGACAAATTAAGATATTCCACAAGCCTTGATGATGGAGGGACACTACCTAACTGGCTGGTGTTTAGCCAAGATGGCGATGCACCAAGCTTTAAGGGAACCCCCACACCAGCCGACACCAACTTTTTCCAGGCCAAAAGACTCGACATCACGCTTAAAGCTGAAGATGGAAAGGGAGGGGCTGCTTTTACGACTTTCCCGATACTGGTAGGTGGAGAATCTTATCCTGAAAAAATTATCAAAGTGGCCGGACCTGTGATAAGCGCGCTTACCTTTGCATTTGCCGCCTACGAAAAAAGGGCTTTGTTTTTGAACGTAATCAACGAAAAAAAATATCGTAAACCCCTTCAAAAAGCCTCTGTTGGCAAACCCTTTTCTTATCATTTTGAGTGTGACAAAGAAAAAATCCGCAAAGTCGTTGTCTATGCGCTTGCAAAAAATGGATTAAAAGAGCGGATATGTTCTCGGCTTTGCTGCAAAAAAGAAGTGCAGAACTGGTCTCTTGTGCCAAATGACATTCCATCTTGGCTTAAATTTAACTGCAATATCGGAAAAATGCACTCGCAACCCACAGGACCTGAGGAATCAGACATGAACCTTGTGCGTGTGCAGGCTCTTGGTTCTGCAGGAGTCATTTTGGAGCAATTTGATATTGAGGTCCTGCCAAGGCAATGGAGAACGCTGCTTGCAAATGCTCAAAACAATGACGGTTTTCTTACTGGAGAAGAGAGCAAGTCAGATGGATATGCAGTAGACGATGCAGCAGGAACTATTTCTATTCCGATGACGCCGATGGCCTAGCCTAAAGTTTACGAGTTATGAAATTATTACGTATCCTCTTCCTTGGCGGGGCAACCTATCGTTAGCTTGAAAAAACTTTTCAGCAATGATAGCGACAACACTTACTAAAAAGGCAAGTGCGCTGATGATACAGATTTCTGAAACGATTCCTATCCCTATTTGACGAGAATGAACGACTTGATCTTTATCTGCAATTCCTATCATCCCTAAACAAAAGAGAGGGAGTGCATAAATAAAAGCCGCTATGGTTAAACATCTACGATTATCTTGTGTGGTGGCCACTAAGCAGCCAGACACGGAAGCTGTCGTTAAGACTGTCGTGGCGATTCCTATAGAGCGCCGATTTTCATTGTCATTTGCTTCTTGCCGCGCTGCATAAAAACCAATATTTACAATGCCATAGGCTGCACAGCTTGCAAGGCTAACTCCTGCCATTATTCTCAGTAGCTCAAACATCTTTTCTTTCGAGATAAGGATCATGCGATAACCTCTAATCGTCCCTCCCATCATACAGCCTGCGACTAAAACACCTGCAGAAGCAACTGCAGAATACTCAACTGCTGCACCTAATTGAGAAACTGTGATTTTATTGCCACTTTCTAGCAAGCCTAAAATAAATGGGGGAGATAAAAAAGTGAGATTACCAATGATACGATAAAGGGATGAAACCGGAAGCCATTGCCATTTGTACCCCGTTAAAGTAGATGCTTCTACCATTTGTGGTGCGTAAGAGGGAAAAGCTGCTAAGCTACAAATAAAGGATGTTCCCGATAAGATCGCAATTGCGCCCCCCAAACCTTTTTGATTTTGGGCATTAGCACTATTGACAGCATAGATTCCAATTGCTTCCATGCTAATGGAAGATCCAATCTGTAAACAAGTTGCAATCGCTTGTTTTATCCTTTTTCCCTTAGTTAAGGGAATAGGCCCTGCTTCGCTATTTCTTACAGTAATTTCTCTTCCTATAGTGACTGTGCGCATTGTAACCTTTTTAAATTTGTGTCACCTAGACCCGAGTAGGAGTGCCTATTTTTTGCACTTTAGCAGATGCTTTTTTTTCTGGCATCTGAACTTGAATGTCTTGGATTAGGTAATCTTTAGAAATAATTTCCACATTGCCCAATTTTTCTCGAATATCATCCCCTTTTGCAAGAGTTGAAAAACCTTCGATAACAGCAGTTGTGTAAAGATCTCCAATAGCTGTTTTTTTGATCTCTTCCAGACGCTCTTTAAGAATGTGCTCTTGAACGGCCGCTTTTTTCAATTCATCTTCAAGAGGCTTTAGGTCCATTTTTTGATTATTTTTCATCTGCTCTTGGATAATGGAATTGATTTGGCTTGCTTGCTGCCTAGCCCCTTCAATGGCGCGCTGGAATTCTAAAGCGATATCCATCTTTGTTTTCTCAGTAAGAATTGAGCGTAGTACCACTTGTCTTTTGCATAAAACTTTGTCTGTGTTCTCATTCATAATAACCTCCTGGTTTAAATTTTTCGACATTATAAACAAAAGTGACACATCACGTCTATACTGAAATTATTTCGAAATTTTGAGCACCATGGGTTGATTTATGATCTTTGACTATGCTACTGTTAGATGCTTAATAAAAAAAGTAACATATGCCTAGTGTCACGAATTTCTCACAATATCCCATTCCACCATATACATCGACACGGTCCCTTGAAGAAGGCCAGTCGTTAAGCTTTAAAAAGTCCCCCACATCTTATAAACCACTCATGAAAGCTGCCTCTCTTGGTACTATGGCTCTTTTGGGAACAGCTGGGATATGTTTTGTGCGTAAATTTTTTGCCAGCAATAGTGCAGCATTATCACAAGCTGTTCGCACTGAATTGGATACGCAACATCGCCTTATAAACGCGAGAGCAATTCCTACTGCTTTACCACTTGTTGATCAGGTGACATTCCCTGGGACTTTATTTCAAGTCAACCATCAATTTTTTACGGAAGTGGATGGAGAATTTATTCAGCAAAAAATAACTCAAGGTCCAAGCTGGTTAAGTAGTCAAATAAACCCAATTGTATCTAGCTATAATAAGTCCAAAAATGCATATGGAATCCAAATAGAAGGGACTACAGCGTATGTATCGGATTATAGTGGTGGATTACAAATCATTAACGTCACTTCTCCAAACAGCCCTACATTGATCGGGACTTATCCGCTCATGGCCTATCAAGCACAAGTCGTAGGAAATATTGCATATGTTGCAGGGGAATCTAGTGGCTTGGTTATCATAAACATTACCACTCCGAGCAGCCCAACGCTTATCGGTTCTTATCCTGGAGATATCCGTGGAGTACAAATCGCCCGCAATATTGCGTATCTGGTAGATGGAAGTCGCGGCTTTATGATCATTGATGTTTCAACGCCGAGTAGTCCTACTTTGATTGGGAATTACCCTTCCGCTTTACCCGGATTCCAAGTTGTAGACAATATTGCGTATGTGTCAGCTGGAGGTGCATTATGCATTCTTGACCTCTCAACGCCGAGCACCCCTACTCTGATCGGGACGTTTAATACTCCTGGAGGTACAAATGGAGTCCAAGTTGTTGGATCGATAGCGTATGTGACAGATGGGACTAGTTTACAAATTGTGAACGTCTCAACGCCGAGTACTCCTATTCGTATAGGGTCTTATAAAACTCCTGGAAATATCGCAAGTCTCCAAGTCAAAGGAACGACTGCGTATTTGGCAGATTCGGGTAGCGGCTTATATATCCTTGATATTGCGACGCCGAAAAAGCCGACTCTTCTCGGATTTTACGACACTCCTGGAAATGCGCTTGGAGTTCATGTCGTAGAAGCTACAGCCTACGTAGCGGATGGGAGTAGTGGTTTACAAATTTTAAGAGGACTTAATCGACTCACCCTTTTGGGGACTCCTAGTTCGTCGGATCGAAGAAATTATATTGTGAACATTGTGGGAACAACGGCTGCAGGCACCACATCTACTTCCTTTACTTTAAGTGTAGGGGGAGAGTTGCCGCCAGTCTATCAAAATCCCATTTCTTTGCAAAACGCTATGGTAGATCAAAGCTTCAATTATGTCATGCCAGACAATGTGTTTGTGGATCCAAATGCAGATGTGATGACTTATGAAGCGCAAGACTTACCTCAGTGGCTTAAGTTCAATGCAGAAAGTCGCACATTTTCAGGACAACCCACTCCAGGAGATACGAATACCTATGCAAGTCGATCGACGACCTTAACTATTATTGCAAAGGATGGAAGATTAGACACAAAAGGGCAATTTACGGTCACTGTGACAGGCGAGTCGTATTTGGCGAAGGTCATAAAAATTGTGGGACCGACTTTAAGCGCAATTGGCATGGTTTATTCTGGGTATAAAAACCGGGCGCTATTTTTGAATCCAATTGCCAAGAGAAAATGGAAAAATAATCAAATGCGCGTGAAAATGGGAGAAAATTTCATGTATGCATTGAAAACAAACGTCCAAGATGTTTGCAAGATACAGGCCTACGTGATAGATAAGGGATGGCTAGCAAAGGTATATGAAAAAATATTAACAGGTAAAAAGCGATATGTTGAATTTGCTTTTCCTCTGCCAAACTGGATGGGATATAACACCGAAGTTCATGTGTTACATGCAATTAGAAAACTAGAAGAAAAAGATTTTAGAGACTACCAAAACATACAAATTCGAGTATTAGGAAGTGGCAGTGTAATTCAAGAGGTACTAAATCTTGAATTTGAAAGTGATGCCATGATCTTAAATAACACCCAAGATTTTTCAGCAAGACAAGAACATATTGGGTTGTTAATGTTTCCTCCTACCATGACAAATGAGATTGAAATGGAAGGCATTGAAAACACAAATCTACCTGATACCAATATAGAAACATGGGTTGATTAGCAAAGGTGGAAAAAATGACAAGTCTTGATCGTTCAATCCCAAACAATCTGCCACTTCAAACACTTGATCATCCACCTCAATCTCATGTTAAGACAATTGAACAGCTGCCAACTTATTACAAGCCGGGTTTTAAAGCTGCCATTCTTGGGGCTTTTGCTCTTTTGGGTGCTGCTGGGATGTATTGTGTAAGCAAGATTTTAAGCGCGCGCAATTATTCGGACGCTTTGTCACAAGACACACATACTAGGTTGGATATCTCTTATCGCTTAGTAAGCGAAAGAGATATCCCTACAATTTTGCCTATTGAAGAACAGGCTGCGCTACCAGGGTCTTTCTTTGAAGTCGCCCAGGAATTTTTTACGGAAGCTGGGGGTGGATTTATTCAGCAAAAAATCTTGCAAGGCCCCAGTTGGCTAAGTAGTCAAGTATACCCATTAGTCTCTAACTCTGCTGTAACAGCCAATGGAGTCCAAGTGGTAGGAAGTATGGCCTATGTAGTAAATAATTTGATTGGCTTAAATATTATCGACATCCTAAATCCAAGCAACCCTACACTAATCGGGACCTATGACACTCCTGGCTATGTCACTGCGGTTCATGTCATTGGCAAAGTGGCTTATGTGTCAGATGGAGATAAGGGTTTGCAAATCATCAACGTCACTAATCCGAGCAGTCCAAATTTGATCGGGTCTTACGACACTCCTGGAACTGCTTTGGGAATTCAAGTCGTGGGAACAACTGCTTATGTAGCCGATGGCGTCACTGGCTTGCTTATCGTTGACGTCTCCACGCCAACAAGCCCTACTTTGATCGGGACTTATAATACTCCTGGTTGGGCGTATGGGGTTCAGGTAGTAGGAACAACAGCCTATGTAGCCGATTATACAAAAGGCTTACAAATCATAAATATTAACATCCCAAGTAGCCCTACACTAATTAAGGCATATAATGTCCCTTCTTATGCCAAATGGATTCAAATTTTAGGAAACACAGCGTATGTGGCAAATAGTATGGCAGGACTTTCAATCATTAATATCACAATGCCGAGCAACCCCACTTTGATCGGCTCTTACGACACCCCTGGAGATGCCTGTGGAGTTCAAGTCATAGGGTCTATCGCGTATGTGGCAGATTCAAATAGTGGTTTGCAAATCTTGAACATTACTAAACCAAGCGCCCCTACTTTGATCTGGACCTATGATACTCCTGGAAA
>JABDAE010000135.1:755-6213 GCA_013289325.1 Chlamydiota bacterium | reverse complement strand
AAAAGATATGGGTAATAGGATGGAGGCACGGGCACAGGCAGAGGCAAGGGATTGTAGTTTCGAAAGAAGTCTAATAAATTACTGTCAAATATAAATTTGACTAATGTTAGCGTAAAGGATTATGCAAGAGATCTACTGTTACCTTGACTTTTAACAGCAAGGTAAGCTAAATTTGTCTTCACAAAAAAATCAAAGATTTACTAAAGAACTTTTACTTAATTAGGAAAAATAATTTAAATGGTTTGTAGTTTAACTGCTTCTCCCCAACATCTCCCCTTTTCTGAAGCTGAACGCCTTGAAAATGAGATCTCAAATATTCTTAAATCTTTTAAAGAGGCAATTGCAAAAACCTCTTTAGCTTTTTCTTCAGAAGCTGATCAAAGAATCGACTTTCTGATGAGAATCCTTGAATCTCCCAATCTCTTCTGGCTCATCGATGAGCTTTTGTTTTTATATAGCCTTTTTCAATACGACTTAAACTGTGAAAAAGGCGAAAGTCCAACCCTTGTCAATGATCTTTTATTTAAACAGATGAAAACAACGTTTGATAAGCTCGATTGCAAAAGGGAAATGCTCATCGCCTCCTCTCCCTTAAAATGGGGCCAAATCCTTGCAATCTATTTTACCTTTAAGGAGTGTTTGATCAACCGATGGAAAAAAGACTATCCTCTTTCCATCAAGGACTTGGAAATTTTAGTCAGATATTGCGTGTATAATTCTCAAGATAAGTATCAATTTCTTTCACAAGAAGAGCAATACCTACAGCTTTGCGATTTTCTTCACATTGAAGAAAAGACAGCTTCTATGGAAACAGGCTCCAAAGCCAGCTCTTCTTCGACGATGTTCCTGCCCTTAATCGCACTTGAGGGCACATTCCGGCAGCAAAAGCTATTGCAAGAGATTGACAATGGCACACACAATGACACACGCAATGACACACATGGATATTTTCAATTAGAAGCTAACATCACCACTTTAAAGAATTTTTGTGATGCAAAGTTGAGAGAAGGCATTTTTTCTATGACACCCTTGCAATACAAAGCGATAGAGGACCAAATTGATGCGCAATGCTATCTACTGATCGATCTTATCTCACTACATAAAACACTCGTAAAAAGAAAAGACGTATCGCCCGATCTATTAGAAGAAAAACTTAAAATCGGCCAAGAGATACGGCAAGTGGCACACACAATCTCCCAAACAATCCTCTGCAAGAGCTTTAAATTATATGAAGAGAGATGGTTACTGACTTTTGGCCTTGGCAATTATCATGATGCGATCGAGCACATCGCACTTGATCCACTTATTGTCTCTTATCTCTCCCCTACCGCGAAGTTTCTTGTAGAATACTATCTCAATCTGCAAAAAATATGTGCCACACCTCATTACCAATTTGCCTCACATAAGCTTAAAATCCAAGAGCTCTTTAATCTAGTAAACAGTGGCCATTTATCTGAAATCGAAAAGCGGCTTTCACTGCGCATCTGCACATCTCTATTTAAGATCGTCCATGGACAAGAAAGAATGGAGCTAGCAAGTCTCCTTAACGCTGTAAGTGAGCAAATAGAACCCAAAAGCCCCCCTACTACCCAATTTTTTCAAAAGCTCATTACATGTTTCCTAGCAAATGACTCTCCCTTCGTAGATACCGACATCGATTGTGAAGGAGAAGGAAAGGAAATCCTCCCACTCTTAACTGATCTTGCTCTTCCCCTTGCCAAACTTCAGATGTCACCATCTCAATATGCCTTTTTGTGCAAAGAGATGCTCCCCCATTTTTCAAAGCTCCATAATCTCTCAACAGATCAACGAGCTTGCCTTATCGCCAACTTGGAGGAAATAAAGGGCAAAAAAGAGTTAAGTGTCCAAGTAAAGGAATTTTTTAATCTCGCCATTTATCTCGTTCAATTGGCGCAAGGCAAAGCCATGCAAAATGGCCCAGAAAAGACCGATTTTCAGCTTATAAACAAAGAGAAATTTCACTCATTTCAATCACTTTATCGCACCAAACACCCTGAGTTTTATACAAGCTTACTCCACCTTGCAGCCCCTTATTTCCCAAGAGAGCACAACCTTGATTTTTGGCAAAAGGAAGGCGATTTTATTGTCTTGCAATGCAAAGATGATGAGTTTGAAAAAAAATTGCAACAACACAACCTGTTTCTTGCTTTCTATTTGACCGTCGATGAAACAATGGCCAAATCCTATAAAAGGAATAAGGTCAGGATGCAGATCAATACCCTTGACGCCTGTTTTGAACATTTACGAGAGTGCAAAGAGCGCTATCCAAATTCTTTTCATCTCCAAAATGAAACCCTTCGGTTTGTTTTCCTTTGGCGAAAAGCAATCGATAGTTACGTCGATTGGCGAAATACATTCTTTAAACAAGTGCTGGATCATCAAATCACAGAGATCTATTACAATGAATTTGCCACATTTGCAGACGGACACTTTGAGAAAGAAAAGTGGTTGCAGGGCAGCGGGATAGCAAAATATGTCAACGGCAAAGCGCAAGGGAAAAGTGCTGATCAAATTAAATTAGATATCGCAAAGCACTACTTACAAATTGGAACAAAGTTTCCCAGATTTTCTGAACGCTTCCAATTTTTAGCATTAGTCAGAGCCATCGAACTTGTGATCAACCCTAAGACATTTCGTCTTTTAGATACGTCTCCTCAGTTTCAAACGATCTTTTCATCGGCTTTAAGTTATCTTCCATACAGTCTCTATCGCCTAAGCAGTGCTCCAAGAGGTAGCAAGGAATTAAATGAGTGGATAGACACTCTAATCACTCAAAATAATACCCTTGATAAACCCCTTCAGCTAAATGATGCACTGATGGAACGCGGCTTTGAGCTTGCTAAAGAATTCTTTATCAATAAGGCCAATAGGGGTGACAACCTCAACCGAAATCTTGTAGAAGCTGCTGCAAAAGGTGTTTTAGAATGTGGTTTTGAAGAGATAGAAAAACTTATCACCTTAAGATTTTATTCTAGCCTCACGATTAAAGGAAGTAAGGGACAAGCCGTTTCTTTAATGGAAAGAGGCGTTGCTGCAAATGTACAAAGCCACCTAGATGCATTCATTGCAAAAGAGATAGAAAAAAATCTCTCATTTGAGAAAAGGCTTGATCGATTGCTTATCGATTTAAAGTTATTTTTTTATACCGAACACTTACACATCGTCTCATTAAAGACTCTTGCCTCTCGCATCACTTCGACACTTTCCTCTTTGTTTTTGATGATGCAGCCCAAGATCTCAAAGGCGCAACTTGTTTGTTTGACACTAAAATCCTGCGCTCTAAATGAAGAGACGGATAGCAAAGCCTTATCTACAATGCTATTGGAAATTGCAACAGATGTTTTACTCTTACACACACAAGAAGCATTTTTATTTGCACTAAAGCTCAATACTTCATGCTTACTCCTACAAGAACATACAAATGCTCTCTCGGCAAAATTAAGGGCGTATATAGATCCGGATAAAAGCCAAAAGAAACTAGACGTGCAACTTAAACTGATTGAACAGGACGGGATTTTACTTAGCACCTTGCAAGACACCTCCCAATTTTTGACTCAGCTCATTGAATGTAAAAGACATACATTTCGACTTATTTTTGACGAAAATATAGTAAAGCTCTTTCAGTTAATATCTCAATGTATCGCGCTCTTTGACCGCGCAACCATGCGCGTTAAACAAAATCAAGACAAAAATCCAGATCTTAGCACCCATTGCTTTCATTTTATCGATCAATTATTTGAATACCTTTCCACTCTTTCGTTTCAAATACCGGTGTCGCCACACCTTCCACTGCGCGCCCTCATTTTAGAAGCATTGCAAAAACAACTGGCTGCCTATAGCGAAACGACACCGGCTAATCGCATGTTGCAAGGCCTTACTCACTGCCAAAAGGTGCTCACTCTGCTCGTTCAAAATTCAACAACTCTTGCTGAGCCAAAAGAAAGAATTAACCTTTTTGAGATTGCGCTATCTCTTGCCGATTTCGTAAAAGCCACAATTGATGCGATGATAAAAGAGCCTATCACAGATAGCGCCATCCAAACATTTGTCTCCCACCTGATTCTAATTAATAAATGCTTTTCAGAGCGCAATTTAGAGATCGAACCAGGTGTTGGCGAGAAAGTCAAAGCGCTGATTAAAGTGCTAAATTCCGAGCAAAAAAATCTATTTTTACCAAAATTTAGCAGTTACCTGTAGACTTTTCTATGGTGTTACATTACAATCTTCTATAAAATGTGTGAACAATTAGTATGCAAAAACCTAAAATATTACTGATTGAAGATGATGAGGATATTTCAGATCTCATCAAGCTTCAAGGGGAAATTGCTGGCTATAAAGTAGTTGTAGAGGTAGATGGGCTCAATGGAATAAGAGCGATTGCAAGGGAAAAACCAGACCTTATTCTCTTAGATATCATGATTCCAGGACAAAGTGGCCTTGATGTCTGTCGCAAAGTAAAAAACAATCCCGACACCAAAAACATTCCCGTCATTATGCTATCAGCAAAGGGAGAAGAATTAGATATCATTTTAGGACTTGAACTTGGCGCAGATGATTATGTCAGCAAGCCCTTTTCGCCCAAAATTCTATTTTCAAGGATACGCGCAGTACTAAGAAGAGGAAATGAAAGCGATAAGACATCTACAATTTTGCGCTTTGGAGACTTTACATTAGAAATAGATCGCCAACTTCTGCTTGCAATGAGATCGGATGCTGCGCAATCTTATAGATCTCTCTTACTCTATCAGGAGTAATGCTTAGCTCTTGCGCAAGTTCTTCAGGAGAGGGCTCTCTTCCTGTCTCCATCATGAGTTTTTTAGCTCCCCTTAGCACGCGATTGATCGTTTCGATCATGTGCACTGGAATACGAATTGTCCTCGCTTGATCGGCAATGGCCCGGGTCACGGCTTGTCGTATCCACCATGTGGCATATGTTGAAAATTTATAACCCCTTCTATATTCAAATTTTTCAACAGCCTTCATTAGGCCCATATTGCCTTCTTGGATTAAGTCGAGGAAGGATAATCCGCGGTTAGTGTATTTTTTTGCAATTGAGATCACAAGTCTTAAGTTCGACTCTACCATCTCCCGTTTAGCTTCTTGGCTTTTATCCATCCATCGCTGCAGCATCTTGACATCTTTTTTAAAGTCATCAAGGGATCTGCCAGCTGCCCACTCCCGTTTTTTTAATTTCAGGCGAGCTGCATGTAGTTTTGCCGCTGCAAACTTATTGCGCTCAGCTCTTGGTAGGAGTTCGTTGATCTCTTTTTCAAGCGATAAGAAGCGCTCATAAGAGCGCATGATCACTTCGCAAAAATCTTCGATGATATTATGCCTGCAATGTAGGCAGCGAAGATAGGCTTGCGTGCGGATGCGGCATTTTTCAATATCTTCACCAACTTTCATTAGCTCTTGCTTTTTTAAATCGCCCCTGTCA
>JABDAE010000135.1:0-745 GCA_013289325.1 Chlamydiota bacterium | reverse complement strand
TTGATTGAGGAGTACTTCTAAGCGATCATCTTCTTCTTGTAAAAGTTTTGCAAGGCGGGGCAAGATGACAAAAAATTCTGTTTTATTGTGAACTTCCTTTTCGCTGATCGATTTATCAAAGCGCTCTTTGCCTTGAAGCAGGTACGTAGCAATTGAGATCGCCTCCCTTGAGGAATAGCGAAAGCGCATGATAATTCTTTCAATTTGGATCTGCGATTTTTCAATTCTCTTTGAAATTTCTACTTCTTCTTCGCGGCTTAAAAGAGGGACCGATCCCATTTCTTTAAGATACATTCTCACAGGATCATCAGGGGATCCTTCGCCGCGCTTTGGCATCCCTTCAAGCTCTTTTGCTTCCTTCTTTTTCTCTCTTTGCTTTTCGACATCGATTTGGTTTAAGATCTGGATGTCCATCCCGCTTAAGTAGATCAGCACTTGGTCGATCTGATCTGCAGAGTCAAATGACATCGGAAGGATTTCGTTGATCTCCTCGTATGTCACAAATCCTTGATCTTTGGCGAGCGCGACAAGCTCATCGATCTCTTGATGATTTTGAGGGGTAAATGTACTTTTAAAATTCGTTTTATTCATATTTTCCTTTTATTCATCATCAAACCGGTAACCGACTCCACGCACTGTTTCGATGCAGTCAAAATGGGGGCCAAGTTTCTTTCGTAAAGACGCAATATGCACATCGATATTGCGATCGACAATGAAGCTATCGCTCCCTTGAATGTCATCGAGA
>JABDAE010000134.1 GCA_013289325.1 Chlamydiota bacterium | reverse complement strand
CGGCAGTTGGAGACGGCAACTTAAGGCAATCTCTTGAACCAGAATCATTTGCAATGGGGTGGTCCTTCACCATTTGGGAATGTCCCACCCCATTGCAAAGTGATTCTAATTCAAGATCTTGCATTAATTTGCCATCTCGAACTGCCGGATCTAGGATTATGCACGAGGTCTAATCAAAGGTTTAACCCCGAGTAGATTTAATCTCTTGGGTGGGATATTTGATGCGGGCATGGCCGTAGGCGACTAAGGTTTTTACAAGGGTCGTCTTGACAATGGAGAGCTCTTCAAACGTCAGCAGGCATTCATCAAATTGCCCATCGTCTGCTTTGTATTTCACAAGCCTTGAGGCAAGCTCCATTAAAGTCTCTTCCGTGATTTTATCAAGTGAGCGTGAAGCAGCTTCTACTGAATCTGCAATCATGATGATTGCCGACTCTTTGCTTCTTGGTTTTGGCCCGGCATAACGATAATCCTTTTCATTAACAGCATCCCTATCGCCATTTAACCTCTCTATTTCTTTTCGGTAAAAGTAATAAGTAAGAGTTGTGCCATGATGCTCTTTTATAATATCGATGAACTGCTCTGGTAAATCGGCTTTTCTCGCAAGTGCAACGCCTTCAGCGACGTGAGCAATAATCACTTGGGCCGATTCCCTTGGCGTTAGGAGTTGATGGATATTCATATCCCCCTGCTGATTTTCAGTAAAATATTGAGGGGTGATAATCTTTCCAATGTCGTGATATAAAGTTGACACTCTACAAAATAGACCGTTGGCTCCAATGGCAAGAGCTGCAGATTCTGCTAAGTTGCCAACAACTACAGAGTGTTGATATGTGCCCGGAGCTTCCAAAGTCAAACGCCTGAGTAGGTCATTATTTGGATTCATGTATTCGATTAGTGTCGCATCGGTCATGATTCTAAACACAGATTCAAAAAGGGGCAAAAGTCCCACGACAATAATCGATGTAAGAGACATGAAAATTGCAGAGCTAATAATATCATTAACGATTCCAACGCTCCAAAGAGTATTCCTGTAAAAGTGCATAGATAAAATCACAAAGATGCTACAGCCCCACGCTTTAGCGCATACGACAAATATTTCTTTGCGCCCTCTAAGCGTCCTTGTGCTTAAGATCGCTACCAGTGCTGTTGTGAGGTTTATTATCATAAACCCTTGAGTTTCAAATGCCAGTGTTAAGGTAAATATAATCGTTAAAAATGCGCAAATAAACGTCGCAAGATTTGAATTCATCAATGCGCAGACTAAAATGGCAGCAAAAGGGACTAAAAGAGGGTGCTTAACGACATCGACAAGATCTGAGGTAGATCCGACAAGGACAAATTCTATCACCTTTGAAATAACGAATGAAATGATGATGATCGTGATGAGAAGAAAGAGCTTTCGATTCGAATATAAGATTTTGGGTTGGTTGAGCTTAAAATAGGCGATGCAAATTGCGACAAGGATCAAGGTCATTCCAAGACTGCCGGCAAGAGTCAAAGGATGCCATAGCATGCGCTGATCTGCAAGTGCTTTTTTCATGGCAAGAATCATGGCCACATGTCTTCCTGTGGCCTTTTCCCCTTGGTCGATGATGCGGCTTCCGGCTGAAACATGGGTATACTTATCTGGAATTTGACTTTGGATTTTTCGTCGAAGAGATAGCTCAGTTGACGGATCTTCTTCTACATACCATCCTTTGGCTTGAAAAAATGCTTTGATGACTTCAGTTGTATCGGAAAGATATTCCTCGTTTGGAAGAGCAAGGCGAACGATCGCATCCCACATTTGCTGCGAAAATATCACTTCATCATTAAGATCTGCAGGATTAAAGATTAAATAATTTGTAGTCGAGATCTCAAGATCTTTGATTTTGTGCAATGTTCTTGGATCTGTGAACTTGATGTGCTTTAATTTTTTTTCTAAGGCATCGACCCCTTGATACATTTCTTCAAAAGGGATGTTGCTTTCAATTTTTCTCCAATCTTGGTTATAAATTAAAAAATTTTCAAAATCGGTGCGCCGCTCGTGGATACTTTTTTCCGAAATTTTATAGATCTTACCAAAATCGCGAACAGCCTCTTGCCTTAAGATAATCGTCGCTTCATCGTTTAAATAATCAAAATCGACTTGAGCGACCACATAGCTTGGAGCGATCTTGTTAAATTCGATGACATCGACTCTTACCTCTCTAAAGTGTAAGATAGCAAAAAGGGAGAGGGTAAAGAGAAGCCCAAGACACAAGCGAATTCCCGGACTTTTATCAAAATAGCCTTGCTCGCGTGAAAACTTAAGTTCCGTAATGTTTTCTACATCGCCTGAAGCATCATCCATTCATTACCTATTGGATAAAGGATATCATATATTAACACCTACCCTTAATTTATCTACATTAAATTGTCACATTTGGCGGCAAGTATAAAATCGCTTTCCGATAAGCCATTAATTTTATGTGTCCACAGCTTAATAACTACCTTCCCATATGTGAGAAAAATATCGGGATGGTGACCCTCTTGTTCGGCAACTTTACCCACTTTGTTGACATAGTCGAGTGCACCTTGAAAATCTTTGAAGAGGTACTCTTTTTCCAAATATTGCTCCTTTACGACTTTCCACCCACTTTTGAGTTGTTTATAAAGATCATTGAGGGGCTCACCGGAAAGGGGAGGAACTCCACCTTTGCAAGGTGTACAACTTTTTTTTGAAAGATCACATGGTTTATTCATATGGGTTACCTATAAATGTTGATTTTGCACATCTCGTGTTATAAATGACTTTAAGGCAAGAGAGCAAGTAAATTTCTTCTTCAGACTTCTTTCGAAACTCCATTTGGTCGCTAAACTCATGCTTTTTGGCATCTTTGCTGCAAAATTTTTAGAGCCAGGTGTATACACATGCTTTCAAAATTTTGCAGCAAATCTGCACAAAAATCCCAAATTTTATCAACCAAAGCGAGTTTCGAAAGAAGTCTTTTACCCTTTCATTTGTAGACAAAAAGACTTTCGTTTTCTTGCTCGATCGTTATGTTTTAATCGTGAAATACTTACATCTATTGTGACATAATATAATAGAAAAGTTTAAGGCCACTTATCAACATTTTTCCCACACTTTCCCACAAGAGGCGATTTTGCGAAATTTACCATATAACAAAAAGGGGATAACGCTACATCAGCAGAATGCATTTGCATAAAATGCCTATGTTTATCTAAAATGTGGGAAAATGTGGAAAAGCGATGAGCGATTTTTACTTTAGCGGATCGACTATAGCAAAATTAGATGAAAAAGGGCGCTTTGTGCTGCCCCAAGAAATGCGCTATGGGCTTGTTGTCGACGGAAAATGTGAATTCGTAATCGGACTTGGTCTTGGCGGATGCCTATCTATCTATAAAAAAAACGCAATAGATAAAATTATTCAGCAATTTAGGCAAAATCAACACATTGCAAAATTTCAAAAGTTCTTCACCGCTTTCTTTTCTACCCTTTATCCCACGGAATGTGATAAGATAGGAAGAATCCATCTTCCCGCTACTTTAAAAAATGCGATCGGCATAAAAAAGGAACTTGTAATTGCTGGGGTGATGGATAAAATTGAACTTTGGCCAAAAGATATGTATGATGAAAATATGAGAATCGTTACGGAAACCGGGGAACTTTCAAAAATGGCTGAAGAAGTCTTTGCCCTTCTACATGAAAACAATCATGACGATAAGTCAAAAAGGATAGTATAATCAACAATATGACAAATGAAATGGACTTTAGTCAACTTGGGTTGCATAGCGACATTTTAGCATCTCTTGAAAAAATGGGATATACCACTCCCTCGCCCATTCAAAAAGAAGCCATCCCTCAAATTCTACAAGGCAAAGATTTAATTGCCCTTGCCAAAACCGGCTCTGGAAAAACGGCTGCTTGCGCTATTCCTATTTGCCATTTAGTCGATACCAATCTAATGAGTGTGCAGGCGTTAATTATCGTCCCGACACGTGAGCTTGCTCTTCAATATGCAACAGAAGCTCAAAAAATTGGGGCTATAAAAGGGGTAAAGGCATTTGCAGTCTTTGGCGGAGAAGACGCGAGCATGCAGCAATCAAAACTTAAAAACGGCGTACAAGTTCTTGTGGCAACGCCTGGGCGCCTAATTGATTTCATCTATAGTAGATCGATCGATCTATCTCATGTCAAAACTTTAATTCTCGATGAAGCAGATGAAATGCTTAGCATGGGATTTTATGAAGATCTTGAATTTATCATGCAGTGCTTAAATCACTCGCATCAAACTCTTCTCTTTTCGGCGACAATGCCCAAGCAAATCCGCAATATCGCAGCTTTACATATGAAAGATGCGGTCGAAATCATCCTCACCGATAATCAGCAAAGCCCTACGACAATTGAGCACCACTTCCACCACTGCCGCCAAGAGAATAAACCAAAAGCGCTTGCAGAGATCATCGCAGATTTAAAGCCAAAACAGGGCCTCATCTTTTGCAGATCAAGGCAAGAAGTGGAGTCTGTGTGTAGATTCCTTAAACAAAAAATCGATGGTGTTGACTATCTACATGCTGGCTTAAGCCAAGATGTGCGCACAATCGTCACAGCAAAGTTTCGCTCTGGTAAAATCCGCTTTTTAGTGGCAACAGATGTGGCGGCCAGGGGTCTTGATATCTCGGGGATCACGCATGTCTTCATCTACCACTTATCAGATGATCCCGACACTTATCTGCATAGAGCGGGTAGAACCGGTAGGTGTGAACGAGAAGGGGTTGTGATCACTTTAGTGACAGATCGCGAACTTAGAACTTTAAGTACGTTAATAGATACGATTAAAAGGGAGCCTAAGTGGATAGGACAAGCGCCTCCACGCCCAAGACGATAAACGTTAGAACTAGCTAAAATCTTTTGCACTTTGCTTTTGGATGGTTTCGTAATCGACTAGGGGAGCGTCTTTGGAAATTCCTTCACAGCGGGTGGCTGCTTCTTCCCAATCTTTTTCTGTATGCAGATTCTGCGTCCACCAAGGAAAAGTCTTACACTGCGTTGGGCGGACAGGATAAATTTGACATTTTTTATCTTTTAAAAATATGCAATCGTAAATTTCATTTCCCTTTTCATCAAGGTAAGCTTTTTCAATGAGAGCGAGGTTGCCAGAAACAGATCTTACATGTTTTTTAACAAAATTAATGGGGTCCATCTTAAGATAATCGGCAATGGCAATGATCTCATTATCGCTTACCCAAGTGTATCCAGGCCCTCCGCTGCAACATTGACCACATCCAGTACATTCAAAGCGTAAGCCTTGATGATACCATGGCTTATTGTCAGTACTTTCGACTTTTGAGGGCAAAACGGAAAGTGGGTGTGTCATAAGTGGATTAATCTTTTTCATCATTTTTTAAGATTTGCTTAATACCCGCTACGACAAATAAGCCTAAGAAAAAGATGCAGACGACGCCGACTACTGCTGCTTCAACAAATAAACCTGCTGCAAAAAAAATCGGCATAATGATCTTTCATGTTCACTTAATAAAATGTATCTTATACACTATCAAAGACTATTTTGTCACGAAAAATCTCTCTTTATGTATTCTTAACAGAGTTAAGATAATCTCAAGCTTTTAACCCCTTAAGGAGGAAATTATGTATAAGGCCCTTTTAATCATGGCGCTCTCATCTTTGCTTATGTTCCAGACTGTATCAGCAGAAAAACTTACCTCAGATGGTGTTATAGAAGCTGTATATCCATTTAAAGGAGACTCTAAAGGCGAGTTTGTCGGAGATCTAGTATTTAGGTTAAATGACGGGTCGGAATGGAAAACCCACAAGAAAGATGCAAAAACGACAAAGCGGTGGTCGCAGTCCGACTTTATCGAAGTCAGCATTCGCACCTCCTTTTATTTCTTTAAAAGGGAACATAAGTTTATTTTAACAAACCATACGCGTAAAGAAACAGCAAGGGCCATGATCATTAATTACCAGTATAACCCGGTGTTCGTGAAACATGTGGAACTTTTAGAAGTCGATCGCAAACTCATGGATAAGTACGAAACACATGACGGGCAGGTTGTAAAAGTCAAAGAATGGGTTGTCTATTATCACCAATTTTTACATCTTAGCAATGGTGAGATCTGGAGAAACAAAAGCCCTGATTATTCCTTTAAAGAAGGCGCTTTTGTCTACGTCGTTTATAGCTACTCAAGCGATGGCTTTGAAACAGCCGTTGTAAGGGGAACAGGGCGCAACTCCTATTGGACTAA
>JABDAE010000133.1 GCA_013289325.1 Chlamydiota bacterium | reverse complement strand
ACATATGAGCTTACTCCATATTTGTCGTGCATTTATGGAGCATGCTCCATAAACCGCGTATTTTCATTGATGTAAAGTGCATTTATGGAGCATACTCCATAAATGCATGACAAATATGGAGTACGTATGTTTAAAAGGGCATTACACTTGCCAAAAAAGAAAAGTTTTTTTCTTTTTGGCCCTAGAAATACAGGAAAAAGTACATTGCTAGAGGGGTTATTTACTCCAGATTTTTCTCTTTGGTTTAATTTGCTTAATGCAAATGTGCAAGAAGAATTTTATATAAATCCGATGTTACTTGCTGAACGAGTGGCTCCACTTTCTTCCTCTATCACCCATATTGTGATTGATGAGATTCAAAAAGTTCCAAAGTTATTGGATGTGGTCCAGCTGCTTATGAAAGATACAAAAAAAAAATTTGTCATGTCTGGATCGAGTGCAAGAAAACTTAAGCAAGAGGGGGTCAATTTGCTTGCAGGTCGCGCATTTGTTTATCATCTTCATCCTTTTACAAGTTTTGAGCTACAAAGTCAGTTCGATCTTGACCATGCCCTTCAATGGGGATTGTTGCCGCAAATTCATGACATGGAAAGTGATCAAGAAAAACTTGAATTTCTAAAATCATACGCACACACGTATTTGAAAGAAGAAATTTGGAATGAGCATTTAATTAGAAAACTTTTACCTTTTCAAAGATTTTTGGAAGTTGCTGCACAATTGAATGGGAAGCTGATTAATTTCTCAAAAATAGCAAGAGATGTGGGTGTGGATACAAAAACAATACAGTCGTATTACAGCATTTTAGAAGATACTTTGATTGGCTTCATGCTAACGCCTTATCATAATTCATTTCGAAAGAGGCTTCTTGATAGTCCCAAATTTTATTTTTTCGATCCCGGTATAGTTAAAGCACTTTCCAGAACGCTTACAGTTCCTCTGTCTCCTCGTACATCTGCTTATGGAGACGCTTTTGAACATTTCATAATCCTTGAAATACGAAAATTGATCGACTATTTTCCAACAGAATATCGGTTATCCTTCTTAATGACACAAAGCGGCAACGAAATTGATTTAATTATCGAAAGGCCTGGAAAATATTTGTTGTGTATCGAAATCAAAAGTAGTGATTGCATTCAAAGAGATGATTTGCACGGTTATCTTCAATTAACGCGTGACATCCCCAATTCAGAGGCAATTGTCTTAAGCCGCGACCCTTACCTCAAGCAATTTGATCACGTAATTGCCTACCCTTGGCAACAGGGGATTGGCAAGATTTTTTCTTCGTTTTACAAAGACGATATTCCCACTTCTGAAATGAGGTCGGTGTAGTCAATGATGCCTAACATTCAGAATTTTAAAGGTTCAGCAGAATTATCCCTTTATATTTCTCAACGTCCTAATGAAGGTCCTAATGAAAGACTCTCGGGTAATTCATTACAAAGACGATCTATTAAGCCAATTGCCTTTTTAGGCAAATCAAGTCTTAAAACAACTATTTATCGCATCACTGCTATAAGTGCAATTGCCTTAGTTGCCACTGCCACATATCTTGGCTATAAAATCAGCCGCGGGGAAATCTCACAAGGTACCGAGAGTGCAAAGCACCATTTAAGTACTTCTATTCAAACTAGGACTTCGGGAGTTTTGCAAAGAGATATCTATAAAGATATGTGGGCTGATATCAATGAGGGTGAGTTTGGTTTGCAGATCTTGGGTAAAGAGTATTGTAAAGATCCACAATTTGTGACCGTCACTTCGCAAGAGCCTTTTCCCGATTGGTTAGATCGGATCTATTCCCCTATTGGGAATTTAAACACAGGTTTTTCAGAAGGTATTTATATCGTAAATGATACAGCTTATGTCACAACAAGCAATACCTTAAACATTGTCAACGTCAGTAACCGAGCAAAGCCCACTTTGTTAGGGACCTATAAAAGAATGATCGGTGAAGTATTTGGTGTCACTGTGGTGGATGCTACAGCTTTTGTGGCAGGAGAAAATGAACTGTACGTCATCAATATAAGTAACAAAACAAAACCCACTTTGTCAAAGAGATATGCCTTACCCAAAGCATATGATGTCACCATTTTGGCAGATGTTGCCTTTGTAACGGCAAGTAATGGCTTAAATCTCTTCAACATAAGTAACAAAGCTAATCCCACTCATTTAATTAACTATAACACCAACTTGAACGATCCAAAGGGGCTCACAGTAGTAGGCAATACCGCCTTTGTGACAGATAGAAATGGTCTACAAATTCTTAACGTCGCTAATAAGGCCAACCTCACTTTCATTGGGCGTTTTTCTACACCTTATGCAAAGGACGTGGCAGTAGTGGGCAATATCGCCTATGTGACAGCACTTTGGAACCTAGAAATCATCGACATCAGTAACAAAGCAAAACCCGCTAGTTTTGGCAGCTTCCCTTCAAGTGCGGGAAAGTATGGCGTCGTAGTGAAAGAGGATAAAGCCTTTATGGCCACTCAAATAGGTCTACACATCATCGATATCAAAAATAAAGCCAGCCCATTTCTATTAGGAAACTGGCCAGTTTTTTCAAATCATGTCGCCGTCATGGACAATACAGCCTTCGTGGCAGCAAGCGGTGGTCTACATATAATTAGTTTTTCTGAAGTACTTCTCAAAGGGACACCTAATTTCGTCAGCAAAAACACGATCAAAATTGATGTACTATGTGCAAATGCAGTCATAACCGATTCCTTTGTTCTCTCGTCAAACAAAATACCACAAAAAAAAGTCCTTTTCTTAAATGATCTTTCCACGTCTGCTGGAAAACGGGTGAAAATTTCTTTAAAAGCAGCCTCCCTTTTTACCAGTTTCTCCACTCCCCCCTATTTGTCCGTCCGCGCCAATCTTATAGATAATCAAAATCTCCCCCCTTGGCTTGAGCTTAAAATGAAGCCGCGATATATCTCCACTTTGCCATTGCCTTTTTCGCCAAAGTTCGTTGCAGTGTCTGATGGCATCTTGTATGTAGGATTATATAATAAGAAGCTACAGGCTTATGAGATCACTACCCCCTATTTTTTACAAGACTATAGTATCCCAGGAGGTACAATGGAGGGTCTAAGCGTAGCTGGCGATACTGCATTTATCATTAACGCAAACGGATTACAAATTTATCAAATCGATACCGATTTAAAATTATTAGGGCGATATAACATCAGTGACCCTAAGGATATTTCAGTAGTGGGCAATACAGCTTTTGTGAAAATGTTCACTGAAATACACGTTGTGAATATTATGGATAAAGGCAAGCCAACTCTTTTAAGAAAATACACCGTGGGACCCTCAAATGGCATTGCAATAGCAGACAATACTGTCTTTGTGTTGCCTAATAACAACTACTCCCCATACTCCAATAACCTACAAATCTTTCGCATCTACAATGAGACTGGGCTCATTCCAACGGGAAGTTTTTCGCTATCTAGATGCACACCGTCAAAGATAAGCGTATATGGAGATTCGGCATTCATCGCTTGTGTGGAAAGAATCACTGAACTCGGTTCCATCCAAATCATCGATGTCGCAAACCCCAAAAACCCAAAGATATTTGGCTCCATCCCACTTAAAACTCCTGCTATAGGCATTGCAGTGTCAGGCTATCGGATCTATGTGGCCAGTGAAAATAAAGATAGAAGCGGATCGATTGCTATCTACGACCAAGACAATTGGGAACTCTCAGGCGTCCCCGCTTCTACAGATGCCGGTAATTATCAAATCGTCATTACCGCCAAGGCGCTCTCTGGAGCTTCAACCTCAGAGGATTTTCACCTGCGCGTCGAAGGCCCCCCAGTTCCAATTGCCAAGTTCGCCAATCAATCGATCAAAACAAACATCCCATTTGCCTACTTTATTGAAAAAACCGATTTCAAAGACCCAAATGATGATCCTTTAACTTACTCTGCCGCCCTTAAATACAACTGGGCGCTCCCAGAATGGCTGTCCTTTAATCCTTCCATTCCGGCTTTGATTGGCACTCCCAAACAATCCGATGTTGGTCTAATGCAAATATTGATCTATGCAAAAGATGCCCTCCACCCGCCGGTATTTTCTACCTTAAACATTATCGTAAGCCACGATAATAGGCCACCTCAAGTGGCAAATAAAGTCGCCTCACCTGCTGCTAAAGTAGGAGAGGCGTATAACTTCATTCCTTCAAATGCTTTTTTCGATCCAGATGGAGATAAACTCAAATATTCAGCAGCCCTTGATGATGAAGGAGCTTTGCCGAGTTGGCTAGTGTTTAGCCAAGAAGGGAACTCCCCTGTCTTTAAAGGCACTCCCACCCCATCAGACACCGGTTTTTTCCAGGCAAAGCGATTAGCAGTCACATTAAAAGCTGACGATGGAAAATCAATTGCCTTTACTACTTTCCCGATTATCGTAAGTGGGGAATCGTACCCTGAAAAGTTAATTAAGATTGCTGGACCTGCCTTAACTGCCCTTACCTTTGCATGGGCAGCGTATGAAAAAAGGGCTTTATTTTTAAATGGATGCAACACCGCAAAATATCGTAAACCCTTACAAAAAGCATCTGTGGGTAACTCCTTCTCCTACTCCTTTACGTGTCACAAAAAAAGTATTCGAAAAGTAGTTGTTTACACGTTGGTAGAAAAAGAGTGTAAGAGGCGGATGCTTTCTCGCCTCTATTGCCATAATGAAAGGCAAGAGTGGGTTCCCGTTCCAAATGACATTCCGGCATGGCTTAACTTTGATTGTAATACCGGCAGCATCTATTCACATTCAATAGGTCCTAAAGAAACAGATATAGGACTTGTGCGCATAAAAGCTCTTGGGAATGCAGGTGTGATTTTGGAACAGCTTGACATCGCAGTAGAAGCACCCCCTCCCCCATTGCCACCAGAGGCAAGTGATAGCTCTTTTAATGCGGAAGAAACGACTATAAATTGGCTTCAAGTGGGGAGAAGACCGCAAGGCGTTTTTATCCCCATGACATTGCAATAGCCCTATCAAAGAGGTCTATTTAATGAAGTCTATTGTTCGATGTTCAACATAAAACCTAGAAAAATAAAAAATTTATTTATACCATAAGGAAAAAGATTTGGGAAAATCAATGAAAAAAGAGAAACAGAGTCTAAATGACCGCTTCAATGTACTCTCGCGAAAAATTTCCCAGGCCATGGGAAATCCTTGGGCATTTGTTATTTCTACTCTCTCAATCATCATTTGGCTGATGCTAGGACCTGTCTTTGGCTTTTCTGACACCTGGCAATTATGGGTCAATACCATCACAACTGTCGTCACATTCCTCATGGTCTTTATCATACAGTGCTCACAAAATCGCGAAGCGGAAGCCATCGAGTTAAAACTCGACGAAATCATCAAAAAAAGTTCTGCGAGCAATCGCTTCATCAATCTTGAAGAAATGGACGAGAAAAAAATCGAGAACTTAAAAAAAGAGCTCCATGATCTAAAGAAAACGTGTGCTCCAAAGAAAAACGACCCGCAAAAAAAGAACAAAAAGACCTAAAGGACTTTTCGTTGGGTAGGCAGCATAAGAATAAAACAAGAATCTGTAATTTAAGTTGATTTTTAATTTAATATTTAAAATATTGTTTATTTATAGTTTCCGTCTGATTAAGTTATGTTTCGCTATCAATCAACATGAGGTTTTATGACAACGGCATCGTATACTGCTCCACAGACAAAGCAACCATACTTCGATAATACGTCACAAAAATGGTTAGGAGCTGATTTTAGTACTCTATTGAAAAATGGATGGCAACCAAGAGAATACATAATGGTTAAAGCTCCTGACGGTAGAACTGTACCTATTGAAATAAATAAAGACTGGACGAATGATACGCGGGAGATTAGAGGCGTTCCCTTTGTCACTGCAGGCAGAGATACACGAAGTGTGTCTGTAAAAGATGTGCATACCTATGCAGTGAGAGCATTAGTTCTAGGTAAAAATGACAAATATGTGGAAACTAGATTTCCCTATGAGGATTATGGATTTGTTCTAATAGGCAATCGGCTCGTAGATCCCCAAAATTTAGCAGAAGTAAGATCAGCCAAATTATTACATAACGGCAGATTCGCAGTCGTTGCCGTTATTGTAACGTCGCTAATAGGAGTGTTTCTTTTGGCGATTTCTAGACAGGGTCTTAAATAGAAAAGGTTTATATACTGCTTCCAGCTGAAACCTGGAAAATTTGACAAGGAGGCGGCGCAATTTTTTGGTCTGGAACGAGCGACCATTGCCGGACGGCAAGGCGCTAAATGAGGACCAAAAAATTGCAGCCAAGCCGACGAAGCTAAAAACCGATTTTTGAAACACGTTCGGTATATATTACGTTAATTTAAAAGATTCATATTTACATTTTATTTAACATTAAATAGAATTCAAAATTGTAGTATTTT